>NZ_VHLB01000070.1:0-45546 GCF_006547365.1 Myxococcus sp. AB056
GGGCGGGGGGGCATGGCGTCGAGCACGCTGCCAGGCCATTTCGCAATGCTGGCCGGAGAGGTGCGACTGGTCACAGTCAAAGTGCTGATGCCCGTGGAGCTGGCGTACCTGCCGGAGAACGGGACGCACGGTCGTGATGAGCTGCTGCGGCGCTTCGCCGAGAAAGGCCAAGAGCATTTGTCTTGCGCGTGGCGCAAGCCCGTAGTGTGACAACCTCATCCGGGGGGGACATGCGTCATGGCGCCTTTCCCCCGTGCAGCTCTGGGCCGTCACGCCACAGCGCTCAGGACTGTCGGCGAAGGTGCGCCACGCCATCGACGCCATCCGCACGTACCTGCGGTAGCAGCCGGGAATCTCCGCCTGATTCGCGCCCTGGTCCCGACAGTGCCTACCGGAACGGCGGTTCGGGCTGTTTCGCGAACCACTGCTTCGCGTTCAGCAGGTGCAGGTCCTGTCCGCCGGGTTTGAATTCGATTCCGCCGGTGAGGGCGCCCAGGGTCGCCAGGAGCGCGCCCTGCAGCTCTCCGCCTGCGAGGTCCAGGTGTCCTCTCAGGGAGAAGCCCTCTCCGTCCGCCTGCAGCTCGCGCAGTTGGAGCCCGCCCTCGTCAATCTGCACTCGGCCCGTTACCGAGACGTCCCGGATGTTGAGCAGGGACGTCAGGAAGCGCGGCAGATTCTTCGCGGACGTGAGCAGCGCGGCGACAGGCTGCGTGTCCGTGAGCTTGCTGGCGAAGCGCGCCGACAGCACTGTCGGAGACAGGGACAGTCGGGCCTGGGGCAGGGTGAAGACGCCGCTCCAAGCGCGGATGGGCACGGGGCCATTCGTGGACACATTCGTCAGCCGGAGCGTCGTCCCTGTCAGTGTCAGAGACTTCGTGTCCCATGACATGTTCCGGGCGTCCACGTCCGCCTCGGCACGCAACAGAACCTTGACGCTTCCCATGCGTCCGGAGACGAGGTCGGAGTCCACGCTCAGCCGCAGCGAGTCCTGAGCCTTCGCGGACTTCGACCGCTCCCGGCTCTGCACCGTCATGAACCCGGAATCGATTTCCATCGTCCGCGCCAGCCAGGGATTGAGCATCCTCAAGTCCAGCGGCCGGCTCCTGGCCACGCGGAGGTCCGGCTCCAACTCCCAGTCCGACTGCTCCGCGCTGCGACGCGCGAGGACGGTGAGGGTGATTTCAGGGACCTCTGCACCCGTGCCTTCGGGCCCGGACACCCGCACGGGCGCGAAGGTGAGCGTTGCCGTCCCTTTCCGCGTCTCCGGGCTCTCCGAAGCCAGCGAGGCCTTGAGGGCCCAGGGCGCACGCGCTCGGATGGGACCGGCCCGCACGTTCAACTCCTGGCCCCGGACGTCAATGCGGCTGTCATCGGCCAGCCCGCCGTCTTTGAGGTGGAGGTCCAGGTCCACCTTGCCTTCGCCCCCTTTCAGGGAGACGGCGTTGTTCGATCCCAGGTGCTCGTTCAGCCAGTCCAGTGGGAGCAGCTCCATCTGGCTCGTCACCTGTGCGCTGAGCGCCCGTGAGAGGTCCCAGCCCTGGTCGTCCGTGAAGGGGACTTCGAGCTGTGCCTTGGCCTCCAGGCGCTCCAGCCGGGCGACAGGTTTCCGGTCGAACTCCATGGCACCAGAGACCACGCGAATCGAAGGCGTCTCGACGTGGATGCGCTCCCGGCCCTTGATGTCCAGCGAGCCTTGCACGTCCAGGTTCCCCACGAAGCGGACCCGGCCGAAGTCCAACTCGCGAACCTCGTGGAGCGTCACGTCCGCCAACTGGATGACCCACGGGCGGTAGTCCGGGCCCGGTGGCGCTTCCTTCTCGATGCCGAATGACGGTTCAATCCGGAAGCGTGCGCCATGCCCGTCGATGCGCTGCACGTCCACGCGTTTGCGCAGCAGGGCGGTCAGCGACACGTTGGCCTCCAACGCGTCCATGTTCACCTGCCACCACTGGTTTTGATTCTGCTGGGTCAGCGTGAAGTCGCGGAGGTGGAGCTGTCCAAAGGGCCAGAGCCACCATGCGCGCTTCCAGGCGAGCTCGGTCCGGCTGGTGGACCGGCGCATGATGGCCTGGACGGCGCCCAGGTTGAGCGCCACGTTGATGGAGACTTCCAGCACCACGAGTGCGCCCAGGGTCCACGCGACGGCGCGCGGCCACCGTTTCTTGCGAGGGGCTGTGTCCTGGACCGCTGGCGGCGGGATGAGCGTCATGTCGCGGGTACCCGGTGGGATGTCCAGGGGGAGCGGCGCGGGCCGTTCCCGGAAGGCGCGGGTGCTGTTTCCCGCCTCTCTCCGGATGCCTCAGCCGCCGCGCGCAGACAAGGTGCGAGCAGGCTCGCGAGTCCGATTCGCTGCTGGAGTGTCCGCGGGTGAGCCGATACCAGAGGTCCAGGTTCTGGACTGGGAAGGGCGGGGGATTGATGGAAGGCTCGGAGCATGGGCTTGGCGCCGCGGCAGCTCCTCGACCGCGCTTCACGAAAGGTTCCTCGCCGTGCATCTGCTGTATGCCTTCGGGCTCTTTGTCGTCACCGCGGTGGCCGAGGTGGTGGGCTGCTATCTGCCCTACCTCTGGCTCCGTCAGGGGAAGTCGCCACTGCTCCTCGTGCCCGCGGCGGGGAGCCTCGCGGTCTTCGCGTGGTTGCTCACGCTGCACCCGGCGGGCGCGGCCCGGACGTATGCGGCCTACGGCGGGGTGTACATCGCCGTGGCGCTCGTCTGGCTGTGGCTCGTGGAAGGGGAGCGACCCACGATGTGGGACCTCGTGGGCGCGCTCGTCGCCATCCTGGGGATGGCCATCATCGTGCTCGGACCTCGTAGGTAGCGAGGGCCTGTGCTTCATCAAGCCGCGCGGGACGGACTACGCGGCCCAGAGCTGGAGGCTGCCCTCCACGTACTTCGCCCGGCAGGCGCGCCGCTGGACCTTGCCGCTGGACGTCTTGAGGATCTCACCCTGCTGGAGCAGGACGACCTCATGGACGTCCACGGAGTGCGCGGCGGCCACGGCCTGCCGGATGGTCTTCTGGAGCGCGCTCCCGTTCAGGGCTTGGGCACCATCACCCTGTTCAGAGGGCACGAAGCGGGCGCTGACCTCCACCAGCACCACCAGCCGCTCGCCCTCGGGATGGTCGACGGAGAACGCCACCGAGCAGCCAGGACGGAGCGCCGGATGCTGACTCTCGGCCGTCAGCTCGAGGTCCTGCGGGTAGTGGTTCCGGCCGTCGAGGATGATGAGGTCCTTGATGCGGCCAGTGACATACAGCTCGCCGTCAATCATGAAGCCCAGGTCGCCGGTACGCAGGAAGGGACCTTCCTCGCTGCCTTGGATGCGCGCCTGGAAGGTCTCCGCGTTCGTTTCCTCGCGTCCCCAGTAACCGTGAGTGACGTGGGGACCGGCCGTCCAGATTTCGCCCACCTCGCCCGGTGCGCACGCCACCAGCGTCTCTGGATTCACGATGCGGATGAGGCTGCCTCCCCAGCTCCGCCCGGAGCTGACGAGCGTCCGCGCGGACGGGCCCGGCGGTGCGGACACGGCGCGGTTCTGCTCGAGCGCCGCCGAGTCCACGGTGAGGTGGCGTGGCAGCTCGGAGGTGATGCCTCCCGACACGAAGAGCGTCGCCTCCGCGAGCCCATAGCAGGGATAGAAGGCCTCCCGGCGGAAGCCGGCGGGCGCGAAGGTGTCCGCGAACTCCGCCAGCGTCTCCGCCCGCACGGGCTCCGCGCCATTGAAGGCAACGCGCCAGGAACTCAGGTCCAACGAAGCGAGCTGCTCCGGCTTCACCTTTCGCGTGCAGAGCGCGTAGGCGAAGTTGGGCCCGCCGCTCGTCGTTGCACGGTACTTCGTGATGGTGTTCAGCCAGCGGATGGGGCGCTGCAGGAAGGACCACGGGGACATCGCGATGGAGTGCGCGCCCAGGTACATCGGCTGGAGCACCGCGCCGATGAGCCCCATGTCGTGGTACAGCGGCAGCCAGCCGCATATCGTCGGCTGTTCGTCGTGGCTGAAGGCCTGCCGGATCATCTCCTCGTTCGACATCAGGTTCCGGTGCAGCACCATCACGCCCTTGGGCGTCGACGTGGACCCTGACGTGTACTGGAGGAAGGCCAGCGTGTCGCCGGTGATGGCGGGACGCTTCCAGCCGTCCTCCAGCCCTTCCTCCAGTGCGTCCGTGGCAATCCAGCGGATGTCCTTCAGGATGGGGTAGGCCTCGGCCAACGCGTTCACGCTCTCCAGGATTTCGCGCGTGGTGAGCGCGAAGCGCGGCTTCGCATCCTGGAGGATGGAGAGGATGCGCGTGACGGCCTGGAGCTGCGCGGGAGGATAGGCAGGCACCGCGGCCACGCCGGCGTACAGGCTGCCGAAGAACGCCGCGATGTAGTCGAGCCCCGGTGGATACAGCAGCAGCGCTCGCTCGCCAGCGCCCTTGTGCTCCTGCAGCGCCGCGGCAATGGCGCGGGCCTGGCGATCCAACTCGCCATAGGTCCAAGTGGTCTCCTGGCCTTCACCATCCTGGAGGAACGTATACGCGCGGGCCTCGGTCTGGTTCGAGGCGCGCCAGCGCAGCAGGTCGGTCAGGGTCTGTACGGAACGGCTGGGACTCGGCATGGCGGGTCTCCTTGGGAAGTCGTGGGAAGAGGGGAGGGGTCAGGGGCTCGCCGCGGGTTCGGCGGAAGGCGTGTCCTGAGGGGGCGCCTCCAGCTCACGCAGCGGGCGGTAGAGCGCGGACAGCAGCGTCATGAGGACTGCCAGCACGCCCGCGATGAGGAACATCAAGGCGATGCCTCGGCCCGGGCCCTCGCCGACGAACGCACCCAGCAGGGGGACGAGCTTTCCTCCGGAGGCCATGGCGGGCTCGAAGGCGTGGTCCGCCAGCGGCCCGGCGATCGTGTACGCCAGCGGCAACATGGCCCCGGTGATGGTGCTGGTGAAAGCGAAGACACGGCCGCGCAGCGCCAGGGGCACGATGCGCTGGAGGAGCGTCTGGCTGGAGCCGTTGATGATGGGGAGGCCGAAGAAGAACGCGAAGGCGACACCGGCCAGCACGGGAACGGAGGTGGCCAGCCCGACGCAGATGAGCGCGAGCCCACAGGTGAGCTGGAACCCGAGCAAGCCATTCATCAGTCGCTTGGGGCCGCCCCAGGCGCTGATGACCAGGCTGCCCGCCAACATGCCCACGCCACCCGCGGTGGTGAGCGCGCCCAGGGTGCGTACGTCCGCGAAGGACAGGACCAGCGGGGTGACGAGGACCTCGACCGTGCCGGTCAGGAAGTTGCTGGCCGCGAGGAAGCCAATGAGCGCCAGGAGTCCTGGAGTGGCCCGCAGGTAGGCACCGCCAGCCCGAATCGACTCGAGCAGCGGCACCCGCTCCTCGCCGGACGACGACACGAGGTGCTCCCGGGGGATTCGCGCCAGGAGCAGGGGCAGCGCGCCGAGCACGAGCGTCGTCGCGTCGATGAGCAGGATGCCCTTGAGTTCGATGAACTCCATCAGCGTGGCGCTCAACATGGGGGCCACCAGTTGGGAGAACGCGAGCCCGACCTGCACCAATCCGTTGGCCCTCCCCAGATGTTGCGGCGGCACCACCGTGGAGACGAGCACGGCGAAGGCCGGCTGCTGGAACGCGCTGGCCGTCGACACCACGGCGGTCGTGACGTAGGCATGCCAGGGTTGGAGCAAGCCATTGAACAGCAACAGCGCCAGCACGAGGCTCGACAGGCCGGCGGCCGCGTCGCTGAGCACCAGCACCCAGCGGCGGTTCCAGCGGTCCACGAGCGCGCCGGCCACCGGCCCGAGCAGGATGGCGGGCAGCGTCGCGGAGAGCATGACCAGCGCGTACTGCGTCACGTCGCCCGTCGTCTTGTACGTCCAGACGCCGAGCGCGAAGCTCGTCAGCCCCGAGCCCAGCAGTGACAGGACCTGTCCCAGCCAGATGACGACGGCGGACTTCATGGGGAAGGACGGCGCCGCCGTCATCGAAGGGCTCCGGCCCGGACGAGGCCCTGCCGCACGTGCTCCGCCAGCACCTGGACGTGCGGTGCGGCCAGCATCGTCATGTGGTCTCCCGGCACCGTCACGGGCGTGACGGCCGTGGAGGCGTGGCGGCCCCAGCCCCAGCTCGGGTCGTCCGCGAAGGACTCGGGGACGATGCCGTCTTCCTCGTGCCGCTCCTGGGCCCGGAAGAGGGCGACGGGAATGGGGAGCGTGTTCCGGGGGACGTAGTCAATCGCGTACGCGGCCTTGTAGACGTCGATGAACCCTTGGACCTGTTGGCTGTCCGCGCCGTCGGGGAGGAGTCCCGCCTGGACCAACCTGCGGGTCAGGTACTCTCGGCGCGCTTCGGCAGACAGCGGCCGGAGCGCCTCGGCGGAGATGCCCAGGTCCACGCCGTAGAGACGGCCCGCCGTGCTCGCGACGGAGGCCATCCAGTCCGCGTCGTCGAACGGGGGCGCCTCGCTCGGCGAGGCTTCGTTCACCGGGACAGTGGTGTTGAGGATGCCCAGGAAGGCAATCGACTCGCCCTGCTTCCGGAGCTGCTGCGCCATCTCGAAGGCGACCCAGCTACCGAAGGAGTGGCCCAGCAGGTGGTATGGCCCCTGCGGTTGCACCTGCTTGAGCGCTTCGATGTAGCACGCGGCCATCTCCTCGACGGAGCGATGCGGCTCCGCGCGTCCATCCAGCCCGCGTGCCTGGAAGGCATGCACCGGCAGGGTGGGGCCCAGTGCCTGGGCCAGCTCGCGAAGGTAGACGGCGTTTCCACCGGCGCCCGGGACGCAGAACAGGGCGGCGCGATTGGCTCCCGGCTGGAGCGTCACCAGCGGCGACCATGGCGCGGGCGACGCCTCTTCGTGCAGCGCCTTGGCGAGCTGCTCCAGCGCGGGGTTCTGGAAGAGGACCGACAGCGGAAGGGCGCGGCCGAACTGCTCGCGGATACGCACCATCAGCCGGACGGCCAGCAGTGAATGGCCGCCCTGGTCGAAGAAGTTGTCGTGCACGCCAATGGGGCGCACTGCCAGCAGCTCCTCCCAGATGGCCGCGAGCCGGGTCTCCACCTCGTCGCGCGGAGCGACGAAGCCATCCTGCGCGTCGCGGCGGACGCTCTCTGGGGCGGGCAGGGCCTTGCGGTCCACCTTGCCATTGGGGGTGAGTGGGAAGGCGGCAAGGATGACGAAGGCCGCGGGCACCATGTACGGCGGCAGGTGCTTCTTGAGGTGCTGCCGCAAGTCATCGGCCGTGGCCACGTCTGGCGCCGTGAGCGTGAGGTAGGCGACGAGCTGCTTGTTGCCAGCGTCCTCGTGGACGAGCAGCTCCACGGCCTGGACCGCGGCGTGCTCCAGCAGCTTCGCCTTGATTTCATCCAGTTCGATGCGGTGTCCGCGAATCTTCACCTGCGTGTCGTTGCGGCCGATGAAGGCGAGGGTGCCGTCCTCCGTGTAACGGGCCAGGTCGCCCGTGCGGTACAGGCGGGCGCCCGGTGTGGCGCTGAAGGGATTGGGCACGAAGCGCTCAGCGGTCAGGTTCGACTGGCCCCAGTAGCCACGCGCGAGTCCGTCACCGCCCACGAAGAGTTCGCCCGAGATGCCGATGGGCACCGGCTGCATCGCGCTGTCCAGCAGGTACATCTGCGTGTTGGCGAAGGGCCGGCCAATGGGGACGATCTGCTCGCTGGGCGTGGGCTCGGGCTGTTCGAAGTACGTGCTGTCGATGGTGGCTTCGCTCAGGCCGTAGGAGCTCACCAGCCGCGTATCCGGTCCGCACAGGCCGCGGAGCTGGTGGTACTCGCGCATGTCCCAGGTGTCCGAGCCGACGATGAGCAGGCGCATGAAGTCCAGCCGGAGATTGTGCTCCTGGAGGTACCCCATCAGCAGCCGGACCACGGCGGGGACGAACTCGCCGCTGTCCACCTGCTCGCGCTGCATCAAGCCGTAGAGCTTTTCGGGCTCGAGCAGCCATTCCCGCGGGCAGAGGACCAGCGTCTTCCCCGCACCGAGCGCCCGGGCCAGGTCGCCGGAGAACACGTCAAAGGAGAAGCTCGCCATCTGAAGGTGGGCGCGCAGCTCGGGCAGCCGGTAGTCGCGCTCCCAGGCGAGGTAGGCGTTGACGAAGCTCCGGTGCGAAATCATCACGCCCTTGGGGCGGCCCGTGGAGCCTGACGTGTAGACGACGTAGGCGAGGTGCTCGGGGCTGGCGCCGCCTTCGGGCTTCGTCGTGGGCATCGCGGTGATGGCGTCCGCGTCCGTGTCGATGCCCACCACGGGCGGCAGTGGCGCGGGCAGGAGGGACGCCAGGCCCTGGCGGGTGATGAGCACTGCGGGCCGGCTGTCCGCAAGCATGAGCGCTGTGCGCTCCGGCGGATACGACGGGTCCAGCGGCACGTAGGCACCGCCCGCCTTGAGCACGGCGAGCACCGCGACCACCATGTCCACGGAGCGGTCCAGGAAGACGCCGGTGATTCGCTCGGGCCCCACGCCCACGGAGCGCAGGTGGTGCGCCAGTTGGTTGGCCTTCGCGTTCAACTGTGCGTAGGTGAGCCGGCGTTCGGGGTCGGTGACGGCGATGGCGTCGGGTGTGCGCGCTGCGTGCGCCTCGATGAGGTGATGGATGCACGTGCCCGGCGGCACGTCGAGCCGGGCCTGGTTCCAGTCACGCAGGATGCGCTGACGCTCATTCGCCGGAAGCACCGGCAGCTCGATGAGCCGCTGTGCCGGGTTCGCGGCGATGCCCGCGAGCAGCGTCTGGAAGTGGGCGACCATCCGCTCGACGGTGGAGGCGTTGAAGAGGTCCCGGTTGTACTCCCAGATGCCTTGCAGGCCACCAGCCTCCTCGGAGAACCACAGCGTCAGGTCGAACTGCGCGAAGGCTTCGCCCGAGACGCTGAAGGACTCCATGCGCAGCCCGCCCAGCTCGGCTGGGGGCGTGGGCGTGTTCTGGAGCACCAGCATCACCTGGAAGAAGGGGGAGTGGCTGGTGTCGCGCGATGGCGCCAGCTCCTCCAGCAGCTTCTCGAAGGGGATGTCCTGGTGCCCGTAAGCCCCCAGCGTCACGTCCACCACGCGCCGCAACAGCTCCCGGAAGGTGGGATTGCCTTCGAGCCCCGTGCGCATGACGAGCGTGTTGAGGAAGAAGCCGATGAGCGGCTCCACCTCCGTCCGGTTCCGGTTCGCGATGTACGTGCCGACGCTGATGCGCGGCTCGCGCGTGTAGCGGTGGAGCAGTGCCTGGAGCGCCGCCAGCAGCACCATGTAGAGCGACGCCTTCTCCTGCGTCCCCAGCGTCTTCAGTTGCTGGGCTACGTCAGGGGCGACCTGGAAGCTCCGCTTGCCACCCGCGTAGGTGCGCACGCGCGGGCGCGGCCTGTCGGTGGGCAGCTTGAGCGCGCTGTCGCTCCCTTCGAGCTGCTGACGCCAGTAGTCGAGCTGCGACGCCAGCACGTCGCCCTGCATCCATTGCTGCTGCCACGCCGCGAAGTCCGCGTACTGGAGCGGGAGCTCCGGCAGCGGTGACGGCTTGTCCTGGGAGAAGGCGGCATAAAGCGCCGTCAGCTCCTGAACGAAGATGCCGGTGGACCAGCCGTCCGAAACGATGTGGTGCACGACGATCAGGAGGACGTGGTCCTCGTCGCCCATGCGCACCAGCCTCGCGTGGAGCAGCGGGCCCGCCGCGAGGTCGAAGGACGTCCCCGCGAGCTGAAGCGCCAGCTCCTCGCACAGGGGATCGCGCTGGGGGCCTGGCAGGTAGCTCAGGTCCAGCACGCCCAGCGACAGCAACAGCTCCGGGAGGATGCGCTGCTGGGGTTCGCCGTCCTTCGCGACGAAGGTCGTGCGCAGCACCTCATGGCGCCGGATGACCTCGTTCAGCGCACGCTCCAGGGAGGGGACGTGGAGCGGCCCGGTGAGGCGCACGAACTCCGGGATGTTGTACGCGGGCGTCCCGGGCTCGAACTGGTCCAGGAACCAGAGCCGGCGCTGCGGGAAGGAGAGCGGCAGCGGCTGCTCCCTCGAGACGCGCGGGATGCCGGGCGTGCGTGCCTCTTCCCTCGGCGCGGCGACCACGTTCTGCTGTCGCAGCTTCTTGAGCACCGCCTCGCGCTTCTCCGGGGAGAGGCCCGCGAGCTTCTTGAGCAGGTCACTCATTCGTCCCCTCCAGGAGCTTCTCCAGGTCCGCGTCCGAAAGGTCGCCGACTTCCTCCATGGCGGAGGCCAGCGCGGCTTCGTCCACGCCTTCCAACTGCGCGAGCACCACCTGCTCCGCCATCCCTGCGATGGTGGGGTGCTCGAAGAGGGCGCGCAGCGGCAGCGTCACCTGGAACATCGCGTTGGTGCGCGAGATGATTTGCGTGGCCAGCAGCGAGTGCCCGCCCACGTCGAAGAAGTCGTCCGTGACGCCCAGCGACGTCTGGCCCAGCACGTCCTTCCAGAGCGTGAGCAGGCTCGACTCCGTCTCCGAGCGCGGTTCGACGAGCCGCTGCTCGCCCGTGCGCTGAGTTGCGTCCGGCGCAGGGAAGGCCTTGCGGTCCACCTTGCCGTTCGGGCTCAGGGGGAGTGCCTCCAGGCGCACGAAGACGGCCGGCACCATGTAGTCGGGCAGTCTCTCCCTCAGGTGGTCGCGGAGCACCGCCGTGTCGCGGATGTCCGAGCCCACCACGTAGGCGACGAGCCGACGGGGTGTCCCCGGGTCCTCGCGCAGCAGCACCACCGCGCCCTGGACGGCCGGGTGCTTGCCGAGCGCGGATTCGATTTCGCCCAGCTCGACGCGGAAGCCGCGCAGCTTCACCTGCGTGTCTGCCCGGCCGAGGAACTCCAGGTCGCCTCCCAGCAGGTACCGCGCCCGGTCTCCCGTGCGGTAGAGCCGCGCACCAGGCTCGGTGGCGAACGGGTCGGGGACGAAGCGCTCCGCGGTCAGGTCGGGGCGGTGGCAGTAGCCGCGCGCCACACCCTCGCCGCCAATGAAGAGCTCGCCCGCGATGCCGGCGGGCACCGGCTGCTGGTGCGCATCCAGCACGTAGAGGCGGTTGTTGGCGAAGGGACGGCCAATGGGGACCAGCTGCGTGTCGCCGGGGCCCAGGTCGCCGCTTTCGAACCACGTGCTGTCGATGGTCGCCTCGCTGACGCCATACGAGTTGATGAGCCGCGTGTCGTCGCCGATGACGGCCTGGAGCCGGTGGTACTCGTTCACGTACCAGGCGTCGGAGCCGGCCACGAGCACGCGCATGAAGTCCAGCGTCTGGCCCGTCTCCTCCATGTGCTGGAGAAGCCCGCGCAGCACGGCGGGGACGAACTCGGCGCAGTCCACGGCCTGCTCCTTCATCAGCGCGAGCAGGCGGGGCGGTTCGAGCAGCCACTCCCGCGGGCAGAGCACCAGCTTGCCGCCCGAGCACAGTGCTCGGGACAGGTCTCCCGCGAACACGTCGAAGGAGAAGCTGGCCATCTGCAGATGGCCGCGGCAGTGCTCCCGCAGCCCGTAGCTCCGCTCCCAGCCGAGGTACGCGTTGGTCCAACTCCGGTGGGAGATCATCACGCCCTTGGGGGTGCCCGTGGAGCCGGAGGTGAAGACGACGTAGGCCAGACCGTCCAGCGTGGTGAGCCGCGTGGGGGCCTGGGTGGACAGCGCAGCGCGGGCTGGTGCCTCCGTGTCCAGCAGGTAGAGCGACACCTCCGGGTTGGCGAAGGTCTCCACCAGGGACTGCTGGGTGAGCAGCAGGGAGATCCGGGCCTCGGAGGCCATGCGCGCCAGTCGCTCGGCCGGGTAGGTGGGATCGAGCGGGACATAGGCGCCGCCCGCCTTGAGGATGCCCAGCAGCGCCACCAGCAGCTCCGGCGTTCGCTCCAGGCACACGCCCACCAGCACTTCGGGGCCAATGCCCCGGGCGCGCAGGTGGTGCGCGAGCTGGTTCGCCTTCGCGTCGAGCTGCCCGTACATGAGCGAGCCCGCTTCCGGCGCGACCACGGCGACCGCGTCCGGCGTCCGCTGGGCCTGTGCCTCGAAGAGCTCGTGGAGACACGCGCCCAGTCCAGGGACCTGCGTGTCGTTCCAGTCGAACAGCACCTCGCGACGGGCCTCCTGTGTGAGCAGCGACAGCTCCCACAGGTGCTTGTCCTCCGCGTCGAGGATGCCCACCAGGACCGTCTGGAGCTGCTCCAGCAGTCGCTCCATGGCCTCCACGCCGAGCCGCGGAGACTCGAAGTCCAGGTTCAGCATCAGCTCCTTGTCCGCATGTGCGGAGAGCGTCAGCGGATAGTTGGTGCGCTCCTGCGCGGTGACGTCGCGCACCTCCAGCGCGCCCGCGCCCTGCCGCACCGAGTCCTCCACGGGGTAGTTCTCGAAGACGACGAGGCTCTCGAAGAGAGGAGTGCCACGCGGCACGGGGCTCCAGCCCTGGACCTTCACCAGCGGCGCGTACTCGAACGGAGCCCGCTCCACCTGCCACGCCTGGAGCGCCTTCAGCCAGTCCACCACCTTGCTCTGGGCCGGCAGCGACACGCGGGCCGGCAGCGTGTTGATGAACAGGCCCACCATCTGCTCCACGCCGGGCAGCTCCGGCGGACGGCCCGCGACGGTGACGCCGAAGACGACGTCGTCCTGGCCCGCGTGACGTCCGAGCACCAGGGCCCAGGCCGCCTGGACCAGCGTGCTGAGCGTCACCTGGTGCCGCCGCGAGAAGGCGCGGAGCTGCTCCGTCACCTCGGCGGACACGTGGACCTTGCGCTCGCCCATGACCTGCGCCGCGGTGCGCGCCTGGCCTCCCGTTTCACCGGGGAGGGGCGTGGGCTCGCCGAAGCCTCGCATAGCCTGCTTCCACCAGGTCTCCGCCTGCGACATCTCCCGGCTCTGGAGCCAGGCGATGTAGTCGCGGAACATGGGCGGCTGTTCCAGACGCACTGGCTGCTGACGGAGCTGCGCGTCGTAGATGGCCAGCATCTCGTTGAGGACGCGGCCCACGCTCCAACCATCGAGCAGCAAGTGGTGGAAGCTCCACACCACGCGCCACGTCCGAACGCCCAGGCGCAGGACGCCCACCCGCATCAGCGGCGCCTGCTTCAAGTTGAAGCCGCGTGCCCGGTCCGCGTCCATCCAGGCCGACAGCCGGGTCTGCTGCTCCGGCCCGGACAGGTGGCTCCAGTCCTGCTCCTCCCACGGCAGCACGGCCTTGCGGTTCACGAGCTGGAGCGGCGCTTCCAGTTCCTCACCCACGAAGCTGGTGCGGAGGATGGGGTAGCGCGCCATCACCTGCTGCCAGGCCTCGCGCAGCGCCTCGCGGTTGAGGTCCGCGTCCAGCGTCCACGCCGCGCGCTCGAAGTACATCCCCGAGTCCGGGTCGAGCATGGCGTGGAAGAGCATGCCCTGCTGCATGGGAGACAGCGGGTAGAGGTCCTCCATCTCCGGGTGTGACTGCATCAGGCCGTTCAGCGTGGCCTGCGTCACCTTCGCCAGCGGGAAGTCCACGGGGGAGAACCGCGCCGCGTCCTCGCCGCGCCGCTGGTCCACCAGGGCCCGGAGCGCGTGGACATAGCCCTGTGCCAGTGCGCCCACCGTGGTGCGCTGGTGCAGCGCCTCGCTGTAGGTGAAGGACACCTCCAGCTTGCCGCCCAGGACGTGTGCATTCACCTCCAGCACCTGCCGCCGCTGGCCGAGCGCCCCCTGCTGCGCGCCGAAGGGCTCGTCCGCGGGCGCCAACAGCGACGAGGTGGGCAGGGCCGAGTCGAGCTGGCCCAGGTAGTTGAAGGCTACCGGCGCTTCCGGCTGCGCACGGAGCCGGGTGCCTCGCTCGTCCTGGCGCAGGTAACGCACCAGCCCGTAGCCCAGACCCTTGCGCGGCACCTGCCGCAGGGAATCACGCACAGCGCGGAGTTCGTCACCCACGCTGCCATCCCGGGGCAGCTCCAGCGTCACCGGGTAGGCGCTGGTGAACCAGCCCACGGTGCGGCTCAGGTCCACGCCGTCGAAGAGGTCCTCGCGGCCGTGGCCTTCCAGTTGGACATGCAGCCGGCGCTGTCCCGTCCAGGTGGAGAGTGCCTGTGCGAGCGCCGTCAGCAGCACCTCGTCGATGCGGGCACGCCAGGCCGTCGGCACCTCCTGAAGCAGGAGCCGGGTCTCCTCGGCGTCCAACGCCACCGTCAACGTGCGTGCGGAGGTCAAGGTGTTGTCGCCGTCCGTGGTGTCCACGGGGAGCGGCGCTGTGTCTTCACCCTGGCTCAGCCAGTAGTCGGCCTCGTGCTCCAGCTCCGTGCTGGCCGCGAAGGAGTCCAAGCGGCGAGCCCAGGCCTGGAAGGACGTCGTCTTCGGAGGCAGCGCCACCGTCTGCCCCTGGCTGAGCTGCTGGCACGCCGTCTCCAGGTCCATGAGCAGCACGCGCCAGGACACGGCATCCACCGCGAGGTGGTGGATGCCGAGCAGCAACCGGTCACCCCGCTGCGGACCCAGGTGGAAGCGCACGGCCGCCACCAGTGGAGCCTCCTCCAGCCGGAAGCCCGCCTGGGCACGCAGGCCTTCTTCCTCCAATGCGGCGCGCTGCGCGGCCTCGTCCAGTCCGGACAGGTCCACCTCCCGCAGCGTCACGGTGCTGTCGAGCCCCAGGCTCTCCTGACGCCAGCCGTCGGGGGTCCGTTCGAAGCGCAGGCGGAGCGCGTCATGGTGCGCGACCAGGGCCCGCAGCGCGTCCTGGAGAACGGACGCGGCGACGGGCTGACGCAGTCCCAGCAACAGCGACTGGTTGTAGTGATGGAGGTACGGGAGCTGCCACTCGAAGAACCAGTGCTGGATGGGCGTGAGCGGGACGGGGCCCGTCACCGGTCCCTGCTCGCTCTCCACGACCTGGGCCTGACCCACGTGCGGGGCCAAGGCGGCGATGGTCTGGTACTGGAAGAACTGACGGGGGCTGATGTGAAGCCCGGCCTCCAGCGCTCGCGCGATGACCTGGATGCTGATGATGGAGTCGCCACCCAGCTCGAAGAAGTTGTCGTGGATACTGACGCGCTCGCGGGACAGCACCGTCGCCCAGATGTCCGCCAGCGTCTGCTCCACCGGGTTGCGGGGCGCGACGTGGACGTGCTCGCGCTTCACCTGCTCCTGCGCCAGCGAGGGCAGGGCCTTGCGGTCCACCTTGCCACTGGGCGTCAGCGGCATGGCCTTCAGCATGATGAAGGCGGACGGCACCATGTACTCGGGCAGGCGTGACTCCAGGGCCCGGCGCAGGGCGTCCTGTTCGGGCGGCTGCTCCACATCGTCAGCGACGACGTAGGCCACCAGTTGCTTGCGGCCCGGTGCCTCCTCCCGCACCAGCACCGCGGCGTCCTGCACCTCCGGGTGCTCGGTCAGCGCCGCTTCGATTTCGCCCAGCTCGATGCGGAAGCCACGCAGCTTCACCTGGTGGTCCAGGCGGCCCAGGAACTCCAGTCGCCCTTCGGCCAGCCAGCGCACCCGGTCTCCCGTCCGGTACAGCCGTCCTCCGGGCTCCACCGCGAACGGGTCCGGCACGAAGCGCTCGGCGCTCAGGTCCGGCCGGCCCAGGTAACCGCGAGCGACGCCCGCGCCGCCGATGAACAGCTCTCCTGGTACGCCCACGGGCACCGGCTGCATCTGGCCATCCAGCACGTAGAGCCGGACGTTGGCCCACGCACGGCCGATGCCCAGCCGGTCGGGGTCCACGGCCTCGTCCACCGATGCGCAGATGGTCGCCTCGGTGGGGCCGTACGCGTTGATGAAGCGGCGGGACTTCAGCCACCGGCGCGCCAGCTCCGGCGAGCAGGCCTCGCCCGCGGAGACGACGGACTCCAGCTTCGGCAACATCTCCGGCTCCAACTGCGCCAGCACCGACGGCGTCAGCGTGACGCCTGTTATCTCCTGCGCGGTCAACAGGCCCTGGAGCGGCGTGCCGGGCATGATGGCGTCCCGGGGAGCGAGGCAGAGCTGTGCGCCCGCGAGCAGTGTGGAGAACACCTCGCACACCGACGCGTCGAAGCCGAAGGCGGCGAACTGAAGCACGCGGCTCTTCTCGTGGACGCGGTGGGCCTGGATGGCGGCCAGCGCCGTGTTGCACAGGCCCCGGTGCGTCAGCAGCGTGCCCTTGGGGCGACCCGTCGAGCCTGACGTGAAGATGATGTATGCGAGGTTGTCCTCGGACATCTCCACCGCGAGCGGCGTCTGCGGTTGGCTGGCGATGAGCGGCCAGTCCGTGTCCAGGCAGACCAGCAGCCCGAGCGCGGGAAGCTCGTCCGCCAGGTGCTCCTGCGTGACGAGCACGGGGATGGCCGCGTCGCGCATCATCAGGGTCAGCCGCTCCACCGGATACGACGGGTCCAGTGGCAGCCACGCGCCGCCGGCCTTGAGGATGCCCAGGATGCCCACCACCAGCTCCAGCGAACGGTCCACGCACAGGCCCACGCGGACCTCGGGGCCCACGCCGGACGCCTTCAGGTGCCAGGCGAGCTGGTTCGCCCGCGCGTCCAGCTCGCGGTAGGTGAGCTGCTGTCCCTCGAAGGACACCGCCACCGCGTCTGGCGTCCGTGCCACCTGTTGCTCGAAGACGTGATGCGCGCAGAGGCCCCGGCTTCGGGGCGTGGCGGTGTCG
Source organism: Myxococcus sp. AB056 (assembly GCF_006547365.1). Taxonomy (NCBI): domain Bacteria; kingdom Pseudomonadati; phylum Myxococcota; class Myxococcia; order Myxococcales; family Myxococcaceae; genus Myxococcus; species Myxococcus sp. AB056. The sequence goes on from NZ_VHLB01000070.1 coordinate 16,561, forward strand.
TTCCACGCCAGCAGCGACTGCTGTCGCTCCGCCTGGGACAGCAGCGGGAGGCGGGAGACGCGCTCGTCTGGCACGGCCATGGCGCCCAGGAGCAGCTCACGCAGGTTGCCCATCATCCGGTCGATGGTGGCCGCGTCGAACAGATCGGTGCTGTACTCGCACAGACATTCCAGGCCCTGCTCGGTCTCCGTGGCCACCCACGTCATGTCGAACTTGGCGGCGCCGGTGGTGCTGGTCTCCTCGCGCAACGTCAGCCCGTCCAGGTGGAGGTCGGAGGATGGTGCGTTCTGGAGGATGAGCTTCACCTGGAACAGCGGCGAGTAACTGAGGTCGCGCTCCGGGTTGAGCGCCTTCACCAGTTCCTCGAAAGGGAGGTCCTGGTGAGCGTAGGCATCGAGCGCCACCCGCCGCGTCTGCGCCAGCAGGGCCCGGAAGCTGGGGTCCCCGCTCAGGTCGCCGCGCATGACGAGCTGGTTGACGAAGAAGCCAATGAGCCCTTCGGTGCCGGAGCGGTTGCGATTGGCGATGTCCGTGCCGACGACGATGTCCGTCTCGCCGGTGTAGCGGTGCATCAGCGCCTGGAAGGCCGCCATCACCGCCATGAACGGGGTGACGCTCTCCTTCCGGCAGAGCGCCTGCAACGCCTTGGCCGCGTCCACGGGCAGCAGGACGCCCTGGTGCGTGGCGCCGCGGAAGCTCTGCACGGGCGGCCGTGGACGGTCGGTAGGGAGGTCCAGGTTGGGCGGAGCCCCGGCGAGCCGCTGCTTCCAGTAGTCGAGCTGCCGCTCCAACACGGGGCCGGATAGCCACTCCCGCTGCCACCGCGCGTAGTCCGCATACTGGACGGGCAGGGCGGCCAGCGGCGGCGGCTGGCCCGCGGACAGGGCGCCGTAGAGCTCGGCGACCTCGCGGACGAGCACAGACAGCGACCAGCCGTCGGCGATGATGTGGTGCAGGGTCAGCAGCAGCAGGTGTGCCTGGTCATCCAACTGGATGAGCCCCATCCGGCAGAGCGGGCCGCGAGTCAGGTCGAAGGGACGACGGGCCTCTTCGTCGGACAGGCGGCGCGCTTCGACTTCACGGCGCTCCAGCGGGAGGCCGCGCAGGTCGATGGTCTCCACCTTCGGTGCCGCGGGCGGGTGGATGACCTGGACGGGCGTCTGGCCATTCATCCGGAACGTCGTGCGCAGCGACTCGTGGCGGCGGATGAGTGCCTCCAGGCAGCGCTGCACGGTGTCCGGGTCCAACGCGCCCGTCAGCCGGATGACGGCGGGCATGTTGTAGAAGGGGCTGTCCGGCTCCATCTGGTACAGGAACCAGAGTCGCTGCTGTGCGAAAGACAGGGGCAGCTCGCCGTCGCGAGAGGAGGGCTCGAGCGGCGGGGGCGGTGCTTCACCGGCCTGCTGGGCCTGGAGCACCTGGACGCGCTCCGACAGCGTGGCGATGGTGGGCGCCTCGAAGAGCGCGGCGATGGGCAGCTCCACGCCGAAGGCCTCGCGAATCCGCGACACCACGCGCGTGGCCAGCAGCGAGTGGCCGCCCAGGTCGAAGAAGTGGTCGTGGATGCCAGCATGGTTCGTGCGCAACACGTCCGACCAGATGCTGGCCATCAGCTCCTCGGTGCCGTTTCGCGGCGCCGCGCGGGACTCGGAGGAGAGCAGGCCGTCGGGGACGGGCAGGGCCTTGCGGTCCACCTTGCCATTGGCTGTGAGCGGCAGGGCCTCCAGCGCGACCAGGGCGGCGGGCACCATGTGCTCGGGCAGCCTCTGCTGGAGGAAGGCGCGCACGCCGGCCGTATCCGCTGCCGTGTCTGCGTGCGGGATGACGTAGGCGGCCAGCCGCTGGTCCCCAGGGACGTCTTCGCGCACGATGACGACCGCGTCCCGCACGGACGCGTGCTGGCGAAGGGTGGCTTCGATTTCGCCCAGCTCGATGCGATAGCCGCGCAGCTTCACCTGTCCATCACGGCGTCCGAGGAACGCCAGCGTGCCGTCCGGCAGGAATCGGGCCTGGTCCCCCGTGCGGTAGAGGCGCTGTCCCGGACTCTGACCGAACGGGTCCGGCACGAAGCGCTCGGCCGTGAGGGCGGGGCGGCCCAGGTAGCCGCGCGCCACGCCGGTGCCTCCGATGTAGAGCTCGCCCGAGACACCCACGGGCACTGGCTGCATGCGCGCGTCCAGGACGTAGAGCGCCGTGTTGGCGATGGGCCGGCCGATGGGGACGATGCCGTCGGGCAACTCACCCGCGCTGACGTCATGGGTGGAGCAGCCGACCACCGTCTCCGTGGGGCCGTACTCGTTGATGAGCCGGACCTGCGGCGCGTGCTTCCGCCAGAAGGCGACGGTGGAGGGCGGCAAGGCCTCACCACCCACGACGAAGGTGCCAGTCAGCTTCGACAGTGCCTCCGGCGTCATCAGCCCGGACAGCACCTGGAGGTGCGCCGGCGTGAGCTTGACCAGGTCATGCCCGCTCGGCTGCTGGAGCGCGAGCGCGAGTGCTTCCACCTCCCGCCCCGACGGCACCAGGTGAACGGCTCCCCCCGCGAGCAGCGGCGTGAGGAGGCTGGTGATGGTGGCGTCGAACGCGATGGACGTGTGGACCAGCGAGCCCTGGCCCGGCTTCACCGCGTAGGCGTCCTGGGCCCACGTCAGGTAGTTGAGCAGCCCTCGCTGCGTGAGCAGCGTGCCCTTGGGCAGGCCCGTGGAGCCCGAGGTGTAGATGACGTACGCCAGGGAGTCCCCAGAGGCGGTCGATGCCGGCGCCTCCGTCGGCAACGTCGCCAGTCGGACCGCTTCCTGCTCCACCAGGAGCCGAGGAACGCTGGCGCCCGTGAACGTGGCCTCTTGCGTCTTCGTGGTGAGCAGCACCACGGCGCGCGAATCGGACAGCATGTAGGCCAGGCGCTCGGCGGGGTAGCTCGGGTCCAGCGGTAGGTAGGCCGCGCCGGCCTTGAGCGTTGCCAGCAGGCTGGTCACCAGCTCGACGGAGCGGTCCAGTCCGAGCGCCACCACGCGCTCCGGGCTCGCGCCCAGCGACCGCAGATGATGCGCGAGCTGGTTGGCGCGCGTGTCCAGCTCCCGGTACGTCAGCGTCCGTTCGCCATCGACTACTGCGAGCGCATCCGGCGTGGCGGCGGCGCGAGCCTCGAAGCGGGAGAGGAACGTGGGCTCCGGGGGCAGCGCTGCGGCGGTGTCGTTCCACTCCACCAGCATCCGGCGCTGCACGTCGGCGGGCAGCGGGCTGGAGGTGTGGTGCGGGGCCTCGGCCTCGAAGGCCAGCGCGTGGAGGACGCGCGCGAAGCACGCGCCAATCTGCTCCACCTGGACGTGGTCCAGCTCGACGGCGTTGTAGTCCAGCTCCAGCGTGAGCTCCTGCGTGTGAGGCTCGGTCTGGAAGTGGACGGCGAGGGTGACGTTGGTGCCCTCGGAGCGGAGGGTGCTCAGTGCCTCCAGCTCCGCGAGCGTGCCCGCGATGTCGTGGAGGACGTGGAAGTGCATGTAGTTGAACATGACTTCGTAGAGCGTCTCGCGGCCCCACTGCCGCTGAATCTCCGCCATGGGGTAACGGCGGTACGGGTAGAGCGCGCGCTCCGCGTCGAAGGCTGCGCGGACCAGCGACAGCCAACTGCCCGGGGCCAGCTTCAGGCGGAAGGGCACCGTGTTGAGGAAGATGCCGCGCAGCTTCGAGCCATCGCCTTCCTCGGGGCGGCTGTTGACGCCCGTGCCGGTGATGACGTCCTCCTGGCCGCTCAGCACGCTCATCACCTTGAGGTGCGACGCGAGCAGGATGCTCTTGAAGGGCACGCCCGCGGTCCGCGTCAGGGCGTTCAGGCCCTCGCTTACTTCGAGGGAGATGGGCACCTTCACCGTGGCGATGCGCGGCTCACCCTCCGCCAGTGGACGGCGCCAGCGCGGCACGCGCATGACCTGTCCGTCCTCCAGCAGCTCGCGCCAGTAGCGTTGGTGGTCCTCGGACGCGAGGGCCTTCCGCTCCATGGCCACAAAGTCGCGGTAGGTGATGCTCAGCGGCTCGAAGCGCGGCGGCTCCTGGTGGTTCACCAGCGCGTAGTAGTGGTTGAACATCTCCACCAACGTGGAGTGGAGGCTCCAGCCGTCGATGATGGCGTGGCACTCCGTGAGCGTGAACTGGAAGTCCCGTTCACCACGGATGTGGATGAAGAAGCGCAGCAGCGGAGGGCACGCGAGGTCGAAGTGTTGCTGCTTTTCGTCCTCCAGCAGCTTGCGGACCTCGGCGTCCTGCGCCTCGGTGGATAGGTGGCGGACGTCGGTGACCTCGACGGAGAGCTGGGCCTCGCGGTGCACCAACTGCAACGGCTCGCTGTACGACGTCATGTCGAACGCCGTCCGCAGCACGGGCTGCCGTGCCGTCACCACCTGCACGGCTTCCACGAAGCGCGCGGCGTCAAACGGCGCCTTCAGGCGCAGATGGAAGCTGTCCGTGTTGTGGTAGATGTTCGAGGTGGGCGCCAGCTCCATGTGGAAGAGCATTCCGGCCTGGATGCGGGCCAGCGGGTAGGCGTCCTCCACGCTTTCGGGCACCTTCGCCCGGTCCTCGGCGGAGATGAGGCTGAAGGGCTCGGTGCGCGGGAAGACCTCACGCGCGGGCTCCGCCTTCCCGGCGGCCTCCGCCAGCTCCGCCACCGTCTGGTGCTGGAAGAGCTGCTGCAATGAGAAGCGGATGTCCTGCTTCTGCGCCAGCGTGAGCACCTGGATGCTCAGGATGGAGTCGCCTCCCAGCGCGAAGAAGTTGTCATGGATGCCCACGCGCGGGACTTCCAGCACCTGCGCCCAGATGGCGCAGAGGGCTTCCTCCGCCTTCGTCCGGGGCGCGACGTACGGGTCGGCAAGATCCGCGCGGGCGCTCTCGGGCTCCGGCAGGGCCTTGCGGTCCACCTTGCCGTTCGCCGTGAGAGGGAAGCGCTCCATCATCACGAAGGCGCTGGGGACCATGTAGTCCGGCAACTTGCCGAGCAGATGCTGGCGCAGCTCGTTGACACTGGGTGGAGGCAGTTCGGACGACGCGACGTAGGCCACCAGGGACTTGTTCCCGGGCGAGCTCTCACGCACGAGCACCAGTGCCTCACGCACCGCCGGGTGCAGGCTGAGCACCGTCTGGATTTCGCCCAGCTCGATGCGGAAGCCGCGAATCTTCACCTGGTGGTCGATGCGGCCCAGGTACTCGAGCTGCCCGTCCGCGGTGAAGCGCGCCAGGTCGCCCGTGCGGTAGAGCCGGGCACCGGGCTCGCGGCTGAACGGGTGGGGGACGAAGCGCTCCGCCGTGAGCTGCGGCCGGCCCAGGTAGCCACGCGCGAGGCCCGCGCCACCGACGAAGATTTCACCCGCCACGCCAATGGGCGCCGGCTCCAGCCGCGCGTCCAGCACGTAGAGCTGGAGGTCGGGAATCGCGACGCCAATGGGGCTCTGCTGCGTGCGCTCGGCCTCGGCGGCATCCATGGGACGGTAGGTGACGTGCACCGTCGTCTCGGTGATGCCGTACATGTTGATGAGCCGCGGCTGGGTGTCCCCGTGCTTGCGGAACCAGGGTACCAGCGTGGCTGGCTCCAGGGCCTCGCCGCCGAATACGACGTAGCGCAGCGACAGGGGCGGCGCCTCCGCGCCCAGGCGCTCCTCGGCCTGGATGAGCTGACGGAAGGCCGCGGGCGTCTGGTTCAGCACCGTGACGCGCTCAGCGCTCAGCAAGCGGAAGAAGGCATCCGGCGAGCGCGAGACGAGGTAGGGCACCACGACCACCCGGCCGCCGTAGAGCAGGGCGCCCCAGAGCTCCCAGACGGAGAAGTCAAACGCGTACGAGTGGAACAGCGTCCACGCGTCGTTCTCGTTGAAGTGGAACCAGTGCTCCGTCGCCTCGAACAGGCGCATCACGTTGCCGTGCGGAAGCAGGGAGCCCTTGGGCAGGCCGGTGGAGCCCGAGGTGTAGATGACGTACGCAAGCTGCTCCCGCGTCGTCGCGAGTCCGGGCGCGTGGGTGGGCTGCCGCGCCAGTTCCTCGGCGGCTTCATCCAGGATGAGCAGCGCCGCGCCCTCGGTGGGCAGCCGGTCAATGAGGGGCCGCTGCGTCACCACCAACGACATCCTGCTGTCCGACACCATGAAGGCCAGACGGTCCGCGGGATAGGTCGGGTCGAGCGGCACGTAGGCGGCTCCCGCCTTCAGGATGCCGAGGATGCCCACTACCGTGGCCAGGGAGCGCTCCACGCAGAGGCCCACCAATCCCTCGGGCTGGACGCCGCGTGCGATCAGCGCATGGGCCAGTTGGTTGGCCCGCCGGTCCAGCTCCGCGTAGGTGAGTCGCTCTCCATCGGCGACCACGGCGATGGCGTCAGGGCGCTGGCGCACCTGGGCCTCGAAGCGGCCGTGCAGGGTGTCCGTGCCCGGGAAGGACTTCAGCGTGGGCCAGACATCGAGGAGCTGGTGCCGCTCGCGCGACGTGAGCAACGGCAGCGCGTCCAGGCGCAGCTCCGCGTTGGCCGCGACGCCCACGAGCAGCGTCTGGAAGTGCCCCGCGAAGCGCTCCATGGTCGCGCGGTCGAAGAGGTCACAGTTGTACTCGACGAAGCCGCGCAGGCCGTCTGGGGTCTCCTGGAGGTCCAGCGTCACGTCGAACTTCGACGTCCCCGGTTGCAGGTCCAGTTGCTGGATGGTGACGCCGGGCAGGGCCAGCGCCTGGCCCGCCATGCCCTGGAAGTTGAACGCGGCCTGGAACAGCGGCGTGTAGGCCAGGTTGCGGGCGGGCTGCACCGCCTCCACCAGCTTCTCAAACGGGATGTCCTGGTGCGCATAGGCGCCCAGCGTCGCCTCCCGCACGCGCTGGAGCAGCTCGCGGAAGGACGGGTTGCCGGACAGGTCCGCGCGCAGCACCAGCGTGTTGACGAAGAAGCCGATGAGGCGCTCCGTCTGGACCCGGTTGCGGCTGTTCTGCGGCGCGCCGACCAGGATGTCCGTCTGGTGCGTGTAGCGTGACAGCAAGGCCTGGAACGCGGCCAGCACCGTCATGAAGAGGGTGGCGTTTTCGCGCTGGCCCACCTGCTGAAGCGCCTGCACCAGCGCGGTTGGCAGGTGCAGGGGCAGGGCGTCTCCGCGCTGCGTCTGAACGGCGGGGCGCGGACGGTCCGTGGGGAGCTGCAACACGGGCGCGCCCGCGAGCTGCTGCTTCCAGTACGCCACGTGCGCGTCGAGCGCGCCTTCTGTCGCCATCCACTCGCGCTGCCACTCAGCGTAGTCCGCGTACTGGATGGGCAGCTCGGGCAGCTCCGGCTCTCGCTGGGCGATGAACGCGCCGTAGAGCTGCGTCATCTCGTGGATGAGGATGCCCAGCGACGCCCCGTCCGAGATGATGTGGTGCATCGTCAGCACCAGGACGTGGTCGGTGTCCGCCAGCCGCAGCAGCCGCGTGCGCAGCAACGGGCCTTTCATCAGGTCGAAGGGCTGGCGAATCTCCTCGGTGGCGAGCCGCCGTGCTTCCGCCTCGCGCCCGTCCCGCGGCAGTGACGACAGGTCGGTGACGGCGAAGGACGCGGTGCCTTCGGGCGCGACGACCTGAACCGGCTGGCCCTCTTCCTGCGCGAAGGTGGTGCGGAGTGATTCGTGCCGTTCCACCAGGGCGTCGAAGGCGCGCTGGAGTGCGGCCGTGTCGAGCGTGCCGCCGAGCCGGACCGCGCCAGCGATGTGGTAGCTCGGGTTCTCCGGCTGCATCAGATGGAGGAACCACAGCCGCTGCTGTGCGAAGGAGACGGGGAAGACGAAGGATTCAGCGGTCATGTCTGGGGGAGAACCGGCTGGCGAAAATTTGAGGGCGAGGAACGGGGCAGCGGCGGAACGGGCCACGCCAGTCGTGGCGTGGACCCGGGGCGCTACTCCTTCTTCGAAGAAGGCGAGTCAGGGAGGTTCAGCTCGGCGCGCGTCGCGGCCTGGACGCGGCGGGCCTGCCGGGGCCGGGCCACCAGCGGCGGAGGCGCGGCGGGCGCACCGGGCTGCTGGAGTGTCTCCAGGTGCTTCGCCAAGGCGTCGAGCGTGGGGTGCTCGAAGAGGACGCGGAGTGGCACGTCCACCTTGCAGGACTCCTGGATGCGAGCCACCACCTGGACGGCCTTCATCGACTGGCCTCCCAGGTCGAAGAAGTTGTCTCGCGCGCCGATCTGCTCCACCGCGAGGACGTCGCGCCAGATGGCCGCGAGCTGGACTTCCGTGGGCGTGCGCGGCGCCTCGTAGGCCGCCGAGGCGCGCTGGTTCGCCGACGGCGCGGGGAGCGACTTGCGGTCCAGCTTGCCGTTGGCCGTCCGGGGGAAGGACTCCAGCGTCACGAAGTGACTCGGCAGCATGTACGCCGGGAGGTGAGAGGCCAGGTGCTGGCGGATCGTCAGCGCCTCGGGGGCGGGCTCGGTGCCAGGGCGCACGTAGGCGACCAGCTCCGCGTGGCCCGCCACGTCCCACAGCTTCACCGCGGCTTCCAGGACGCCAGGCACCTGCGCCAGCCGGGCTTCAATCTCTCCCAGCTCGATGCGATAGCCGCGCAGCTTCACCTGTCCATCGCCGCGGCCCAGGTACTCCAGCGTGCCGTCTGGCAGCGCGCGCACCAGGTCCCCCGTGGCGTAGAGCCGCCCGCCCGGTACCTGTCCGAAGGGGTCCGGAACGAAGCGCTCCGCCGTCAGGTCCGGACGGTGGAGGTAGCCCTGCGCCACGCCGTGCCCGCCGATGTACAGCGCGCCCGTCACGCCCAGGGGCACCGGCTGCATGGACGCGTCCAGCACGTACACCTGCGTGTTGCCAATGGGACGGCCCACCGTGATGCGGCGTCCCGGCTCCAGGCGCGTGGTGGTGGACCAGATGGTCGTCTCCGTGGGGCCGTACATGTTCCACAGGGATGCGCCGCGCGAGCACAGCGGCTCGACGAGTTCGGAGGGAATCGCCTCTCCGCCGCAGAGGAGCTTCAGCGTGGGGCTGCCTTTCCACCCCAGCGTCAGCAACATCCGCCACGTGGAAGGCGTTGCCTGCATCACCGTGGCGCCACTCTCCACCAGCGCCCGCATCAGCCGGGTGCCATCCACGGCCGTCTCGCTACTGGCGATGACGACGTTTCCACCCACGCTCAGGGGCAGGAACAGCTCCAGCACGGAGATGTCGAAGGCCACCGTCGTCACGGCGAACAGCGTGTCCTGGTCGGTCATCCCAGGCGCCCGCTGCATGGACGCCATGAAGTTGACGACCGCGGCGTGCGGTACGGCTACGCCCTTCGGGCGACCCGTGGAGCCGGACGTGTAGAGCACGTAGGCCAGGTTCGTGCCCGCGAGCGTCACCTGGGGCGGCGTCGTGGGGGCGCCGGAGGCCTCGGCCAGCACCATGCGCTTGCCGCGATAGGCAGGGACCTGTGCGGCCAGCTCCGGCTCCGTCAATAGCAGTGAGACGCCGCTGTCATCCAGGATGTGCGCCAGCCGGTCCGGCGGATAAAGCGGGTCCAGCGGCACATACGCCGCGCCCGCCTTCAGGATGCCGAGCAAACCCACGAGCAGCTCCACCGAGCGCTCCAGGAAGATGCCCACGCGGTGCCCCGGCTCCACGCCGAGCTGGCGCAGGTGGTTCGCCAGCCGGTTTGCCTGTTCATCCAGCTCCCGGTAGGTCAGGGCATGCGCCTCGAAGCGCACGGCGGTGGAGTCCGGACGGCGCGCGGCCTGCCGTTCGAAGAGGCCGTGGAGGCTGCCGGGCAGGGGAAGGTCGAGCGCGGTGTCGTTCCACTCCCGCAGCAGTCGCAGGCGCTCGGGCCCGGTCAGCAGGGGCAGGTCCCTCACGGACCGGGTGGGGTTCTCCGCGATGGCCGCGAGCAGCGTGAGGAGGTGGCCGGACATCCGCTCGACGGTGGCCGAATCGAACAGGTCGGTGTTGTAGTTCAGCTCGCTGACCAGCCCCTGCGCCGTCTCCGCCATCGACAGGGAGAGGTCGAACTGTGTGGTGCCGCTGTCGAACTCCAACTGCTCCAGCGTGAGGCCGGACAGCGAGAGGACTTCGGACGGCGTGTTCTGGAGCGTGAACAGCACCTGGAACAGCGGGGAGTAGCTCGGGTCACGCGCGGGCTGGAGTGCTTCGACCAACTGCTCGAAGGGCAGCGTCTGATGCGCGTAGGCGCTCAGCGTGTCCTGACGCACGCGGGCCAGCAGCTCGGAGAACGGACGCGCGCCGTCCACCTGGAGCCGCAGCGGCAGTGAGTTGACGAAGAGGCCGATGAGGGGCTCCGTCTGGGGCACCCGGTTGGCGATGGGCGTGCCGATGACGAGGTCCTCCTGCCGGCTGCCGCGGGACAGGAGCACGCCGAACGCGGACAGCAGCGTCATGAACAGCGTGGCCTCTGCCTCGCGGCTCCGCTGCTTGAGCCGGGCGGTCAGCTCCGCCGGCACGGTGAAGCGATGGGTCGCACCGTGGAAGCGCTGGTTCGCGGGGCGCGGCCGGTCGGTGGGCAGCTCCAGCAGCGCAGGGGCGCCGGCCAGGTGGTCGCGCCACCAGGAGAGGTGCGGCTGGAGGTCGCCACGGGTGGCGCGCTCCTGCTGCCAGCGCGCGAAGTCACCGTACTGAAGGGTGGGTTCGGGAAGCGGAGAGGGCTCGCCCGTGCTGAACGCGCGGTAGAGCGCCGCCAGTTCGCGGATGAGGACGCCCAGGGACCAGCCGTCGCAGGCGACGTGGTGGAGCGTGAGCAGCAGCACGTGTTCGCGTGGGTCCAACCGCAGCAGCGACAACCGCAGGGGCAGGTCTCGTGACAGGTCGAAGGGCCGGCTGGCCTCCTCCGTCGCCCACCGCCGGACCTCGGCCTGACGCGCGTCGGCGGGGAGGTGCTGGAGGTCCACCTCGGGCATCGTCACGGAGGCGGGCGGCAAGACGCGCTGGAAGGGCTTGCCCTGATGCTGCCCATAGCTCGTGCGAAGCACTTCGTGACGGCGGACGATTTCGTCCAGGCTTCGCTGAAGCGCGGCGATGTCCAGGGCGCCTTCGAGCCGCAGCGCCGCGGGCATGTTGTACGCGCCGCTGGGCCCTTGGAACTGCTCCAGGAACCACATGCGCTGCTGGCCGGATGACAGCGGCAGCGCTCCATCGCGAGGGCCGGCGGGGATGAGTTCCGCGGCGTTCTGGAGTGACTGGCCCACCTGCTGGAGGAAGGAGACCAGCTCCTCCTTGCGGGACTTCATCTCTCCGAGCAGGTCGGGTGTCATCACACCCGGCGGGGCGTTGAAGCGCAGGCGCTCGCCTTCCATCCACAGCCGTACGTCGTGCTGGCGCAGCCGGGTCAACAGTCCGTCGATCGTGTTCACAGCTCCCCCTCTTCACGGCTCGCGCCGCTGACGCTGGTGTCGTCGGCTGTACGTGACGCCCACAGGATGGTGTCCACGTGCTCCGCGAGCCCGGCGATGGTCGTCTGCTTGAAGAGCCGCTCCAGCGGCAGCTCCACCTTGAGCGCGTCCCGCAGTCGCGAGGCCACCTGCGTGGCCAGCAGCGAGTCACCGCCCAGTTCGAAGAAGTCGTCGTGGATGCCCACGCGAGGCAGGCGCAGGGCCTTCATCCACACCTCCGCCAGCGTCTGCTCGGTGGGTGTGCGCGGTGCGACGAAGGGCCGCGTGGGCGCGCTGGCTTCCGGGTCGGGCGCGGGCAGCGCCTTGCGGTCCAGCTTCCCGCTGGCCGTCAGAGGCATGGCCTCCATGAGGACGAAGAAGGCGGGGACCATGTAGTCCGGCAGCTTCTCCAGCAGGAACTGGCGGAGCGCGGCGGGTGTCACGCTGCCCTGCGCGGAGGGCACCACGTAGGCCACCAGCCGCTTGTCATGTCCGGCCAGCGCGCCCGGCTCCTCGCGGACCGTGACGACCACTTCCTGGACGTGCTCGTGCGCGCTCAGCGCGGACTCGATTTCTCCCAGCTCGATTCGGAAGCCGCGCACCTTCACCTGGTGGTCGCTGCGTCCCAGGAACTCGAGCGTGGCGTCAGGCCGGTAGCGGACCAGGTCTCCGGTTCGGTAGAGGCGCGCCGCCGGGTTGTCGCTGAACGGATCCGGGACGAAGCGCTGCGCGGTGAGCTCCGGGCGGTTGAGGTAACCCGCCGCGACCAGCGGCCCGCCGATGTGCAGCTCGCCCGCCACACCGATGGGCACGGGCGCGCCATGCCGGTCCAGCACGTAGCAGGGGCGGTTCGACAGCGGCCGGCCGATGGGGACGCGCGTGGCGCTCCAGCCCTTGGGGATGTCAAAGGTGGTCGCGGTGATGAGCGTCTCAGTGGGGCCGTAGGCATTGAGCGTGCGCACGTTGCCCAGCGGGCCGTGCTGCCACAGCTCCAGCACCTTGGGCAGCACGGTGTCGCCGCCGATGATGACCAGCCGCAAGTCATGGTCACCGATGGTTGGCGGCGATTCGGCCCAGCTCTGCGTGAGCTGTTGCCAGTACGCCGTGGGGAAGTTCATCACTGACAGCCGCTGTTCGACGACGCGGCGGGCCAGCTCCTCGGGCGTCCAGACCTGGTTGCCGCGCAGGACCACCGTGGCGCCTGTCATGAACGTCGGGAGAATCTGCTCCAGGGACGCGTCGAAGTTGAACGAGGCGAACTGCAAAACGCGGTCGCGCTCGGTCAGCTCGAAGTGGAGCTGCATGTCCTGGAAGTGCACCGCCATCTGGCCGTGGCTGATGACGACGCCCTTGGGCTCACCCGTGGAGCCGGAGGTGTAGATGACGTAGGCGGGGGACGTGGCCGTCGCGGAGTTGGGCGGGTTCTCCGTGGGGCGAGACGCCAGCGTGACGGCGTCCGTATCCAGGTGGACGACCTTGGCGGTGTGTGCGGGCAGACGCTCCGCGAGGGACTGCTTCGTCACCAGCACGGCCGCGCGTGCGTCGTCCAGCAGGAAGCGCAGCCGCTCCACCGGGTGCGCGGGGTCCAGCGGCACGTAGGCGCCACCGGCCTTGAGGATGGCCAGCAGCGTCACCAGCATCTCCGGCGAGCGGTCGATGAAGGCGCCCACCAGCACGCCCGGTCCGACACCCAGGCCGCGCAGGTGGTGCGCGAGCTGGTTCGCGCGCCGGTTGAAGTCGGCGTAGGTGATGCACTGGCCGTCCAGCTCCACCGCGTGCACGGCGGGCCTGGCGGCGGCCTGCTGTTCGATGAACTGGTGCGTGAGGAGGTCCTCCCGGTAGCCTACCTGGTTCTGGTTCCACGCCACCAGGACCTTGCGGCGCTCGGTCGGGGTGAGCATCGGCAGGTCGGCGACGCGTGCTTCCGGCTGCTCGAGCGTTCCTGACAGCAGCGTGCGGAAGCCCTTCGCCCAGCGGGCCAGCGTCGCCGCTTCGAACAAGTCGGTGTTGTAGTCGAAGTCGAGGACGAGTCCGTCCTCGGCGTCGATGACGTTCAGGCTCAGGTCGAAGGCGGCGTAGCGCACGGGCTGCGGGACGAAGTGTGTCCGAAGGCCGTCCATCTGGAGGTTGCCCAGGGGGCGCTCCAGGTTGAACGTGACGCTGACGAGCGGGGTGTGGCTCGTGCTGCGCGGCAGTCCCAGGCGCTTGATGAGCAGGGCGAAGGGATAGTCCTGGTGCTCATACGCCTCCCAGAGCACTTGCTTGAGGCCCTGGACGTATTCGGAGAACGTCTGCTCACCCTGAACGTGGCTGGCGATGGGCAGCAGGTGCGAGCAGTAGCCCACCAGCCCCTCGCTGCCCTCCATTCCCCGGCCCGCGGTGGGGATGCCCACCAGGACGTCATCCTGGCCCGTCATGCGGTGGAGGAACGTGGTGTAGACGGAGAGCAGCAGCATGAAGAGCGTGGACTGCTGTTGCGCCGCCGCCTCCCGCAGGGACTGGGTGGTGGCGCGGTCCAGTCGCAGCGTCTGCCGGGCACCCCGATAGCTGCGGTGTGCGGGGCGGCCATTGTCGATGGGCAGCTCCAGCGCGGGCAGCGTCTCCACGCGCCGGCTCAGCCAGAAGCGCTCGTGGGCCGTCTGCTCCTTGGTTCCGGCCTGCTGCTGGAGCCACTGCACATACTCGCCCCATTGCATCGCGGGTGGAGGCGGGGTGCTCTTGCCTCCCCGGAGCTCGGTGTAGCGCGCGGCAATCTCGCGGACGATGACACCCAGCGACCAGCCGTCCACCGCGACGTGGTGCGCGGTGAGGACGAGGATGTGCTCCTGGGCACCCAGCTTCAGCAGGTTGACGCGGAAGGGCGCACCGCGGTGCAGGTCGAACGGCGTGTTGCTCTCCTGCTCGTACCAGGCGGAGAGGCGCTCGGCCTGCTCCAGCGCGGGCAGGGGGGAGAGGTCGTGCAATGCCAGAGAAAGCGACAGCGAAGCGGCCGCGGTTTGCTGCTCACCGGACGCGTGGACGTGGATGCGCAGGGCTTCATGCCGGTCGACGACGTGCTGGATGGCGCGTTGGAGCACCTCGGGCTGGAGCACGCCTTCGAGCCGCAGGCTCATCGACAGGTTGTAGGAGATGGAGCCGCCGGGGTTCATCTGGGCGAGCACCCATAGTTGCCTTTGCGCCTCCGTCATCGGCAGCGTGCGCGCTTCCACGCGAGTGGGCTCGGGCGCTGTGGTGCGTGGCCAGAATCCGCCCGCGCGCATGTCCGCCACCGTCTCGGTGACGGCGCGGACGATGGTGTCGAGGTCCTCGTCCGAGTGCGCGGTGGAGAGCATGCATGTGCGCCCCTCCCAGATGTAGATGCCGCGCTGGATGAGGTGGCAGAAGAACAGGTCCATCTCCAGCGACTGGTACAGGTAGCTGGTGTTGCCAGCGGCGGAGAAGCGCAGCACCGAGCCGCCGTGGACCGCCTCGATGGGCGCCTGCTCGCGCTGGAAGATGTCGTTGAGACGAGCGACCAGCCCCGCGGCGCGGCGGCTCAGATTCTCCTGGAGCGCGGGCCCCTGGACCTTGAGGTGGCTCAGCGTGGCCACCGTGGTCGCCATGGTCAGCGGGTGCTTGCAGAACGTGCCTGCGGAGAAGGTCGTCTCGACAGCGGGGTAGGACGCGTCGCCGTAGTTCCAGTCGCCTCCGTCGATGCGGTCCACGAATCCGCCGCGGTCCGCGACGGCGCCAATGGCCATGCCGCCACCGAGCACCTTGCCGTAGGTGACCAGGTCCGCCTCGATGCCGTACCACGCCTGAGCGCCACCCGGATGGAGCCGGAAGCCGGTGATGACCTCGTCGAAGATGAGGGGCACGCCTGCTTCACGCGTCATCGTCCGCAACGCCTGGAGGAAGGCCCGTGGCTGGAGATTGGGACGGCGGCTCTGCACGGGTTCGACGAGGACGCCCGCCAGGTCGTGAAGGTGCTCGCGGATGAGCTCCAGTGTGCGGTCCTCGCCGTAGGGCAGCACGAGGACGTCCTCGACGACCTTGGGAGACACGCCCGCAGCCATGGGCAGCGACTGGGGCTCGCCGTTGACCATGCGGCCCACCACCAGCGTGCCGTCGGAGTGGCCGTGGTAGGAGCCGGTGAACATCGCGATTTTCGTGCGGCCCGTCGCGGCGCGCGCCAGCCGGAGCGCCGTCATCACCGCCTCCGTGCCGGAGTTGCAGAAGGTGACGCGCTTCATGCCGGTCAGCTCGCAGAGCAGCTCCGCGGCTTGCCCGCCCAGGTCCGACTGGGGGCCCAACTCCATGCCCTCCGCCAGACGTTTTTGCAGCGCCTCCATGATGAAGGACGGGTTGTGACCGAACAGGTGCACCCCGAAGCCCATGGAGAAGTCGATGTACTCGTTGCCGTCCGCGTCCCAGACCCGCGAGCCCTTCGAACGCACGCTGACGATGGGGTAGCAGACCTCCTTCAGCTCGGCGCGGAAGTTCATCAGCCACCGCACGTCGCTCCACTTCGAGCGGTAGCGGACGGCTGCTTCCTTCGAGCGCTTCGTGCGCGCGGTGTACTTCGCGATGAGCGCGTCCAGGTGACGCTGCTGTACCGCGGGGAGCTCGCGCTCGGGCGTGCCGGACCTGGGCCCCGCGCCAAAGGGTGACGCGCCTCCAGCCTTCGCGGTGTTCGCGGGCACGGCCTTGGGGGCGGGGGCTTCCTGCGCCGCGACGGGAAGCTGCATCGGCGTTGCGGGACGTCCGCCCAGGAGCGCGAGTTGCTGCGCCATGAGCTGCAACTGCTGCTGGATGAGCTGCTCGACTGCGCTTCCCGGAGGTGCGGAGAGCGTGTTCACGGCGGCGGGAGGCGCGCTCATGGGGAGCGGCGCGGGAACGCTCATCGCGGCTGGCGCGGAGCTCAGCGCGAAGCTCGCGGGCAGCGTCTGGTCGAGGTGGCTCGCCAGGGCGTCCAGCGTCGTCAGTTCCTCGAAGAGCTGACGGATGGCCAGCTTCACGCCGAAGCGCTTCTCCACGTTGCGGATGGCGTCCAGCAACACGAGGGAGTCGGCGCCCATCTCCAGGAAGGACATGCGCGGGTCGAGCTTCTCGGGAGGGGCCTGGAGCAGCACGGCGACGACCGCGCGGAGCTCCGTGAGGATGCGCTCCTTGCGTGACACGACGGGCGCTGCGGCAGAGGTCTGGGTCATCATCGTCGGCCTGTGGGCAGGGGAGGGGAGCGCGGAGTCCAGCAAGTACGTCTGGCGCTCGAAGGGATAGGTGGGCAGCGGGACACGCCGTCGCGGACGGTCCGCGTCCACTGCGCTCCATGGGACGGCGACGCCGCGCGTGTGCAGCGCACCGAGGCTGTCGAGCAGCGTCTCCCAGGCATCCTGCTGACGCCGCAGGCTGGGGAGCCACAGGCTCGCGCTCTCGGGAACGCAGCGCTTCGCCATGCCGAGCAGCGTGTCGTGCGGGCCCAGCTCGATGAACAGCGCGGGGCCCGCCTGCGTCAGCGTCTGGAGGCTCTTGAAGAACTGGACAGGCGCGCGCGCGTGCCGTCGCCAGTAGGCGGCGTCGGGAGCCTGGGACATGCGCTCGCCCGTGACATTCGAGATGAGCGGGAGTCGCGGCGCGTGGGCGGGCAGGACGCGGGCTACCTGCTCGAAGCCATCGAGCATCGGCTCCAGCAGCGGCGAGTGGAACGCGTGGGAGACGGTGAGTGGTCGCGACTCGGCACCTTGCGCCTGTAGCGCCGCGGTGATGCGCTGGACCGCTTCACGCTCACCGGAGATGACGACGTGCCTGGGCCCGTTGATGGCGGCGACGTCCACCAGGGGCTCGCCCTCCAGCGCCGTGCGCACCGTGGCTTCATCCGTCAGGACCGCCGCCATGGCGCCGTTCTGGGGCAGTGCCTGGATGAGACGGCTGCGCGTGGCCAGCAGGGCCAGCGCCTCCTCCAGCCCGAGCGCGCCCGCCGTGTGCGCGGCCGTGAATTCGCCCACGCTGTGGCCCATCACGGCGTCGGGCACCACGCCCCACGAACGCCACAGCTCCGTCAGGGCATGGCCCAGCGCGAACAACGCCGGCTGGGTGTAGCGCGTCTGGTGGATGAGCTGCGCGGTGGCGTCCGTCGCCGGAAACAGCACCGACAACAGCGGGACATCCAGGTGTGGACGGAGAATCGCGTCGCAGCGCTCCAGGGCTTCACGGAAGACGGGCGCGCTGTCGAACAGTTGTCGGCCCATGCCGGGGTACTGGGTGCCCTGGCCGGGATACAGGAAGACGATTCGCGGCGCGGCGCCACGCTGCACCTCGCCCTGATGCAGCCTGGGAACGGCGTGCCCTTGGGCGAAGGACTCGAGCCGCGACGCCATCTCCGCATGGGAGTTCGCGGTGAGCGCGAGCCGATGTGGCCACGCATTGCGGCCGGTGTTCGCGGTGAAGCAGACATCCGCCAGCGCGGGGGCGTCCGGCCGTAGCAGGTGCTCCTGGTACTGCCGGGCCATGTTCCGCAGGGCCGCATCGCTCCGGGCCGACAGCGTCAGGACGTGGCTGTCACGCTCGCGGACGCGAGGTGTATCCGCGGGGCGCGGCGGAGGCTCGCTCAGGATGACGTGGGCGTTGGTTCCACCGAAGCCGAACGCGCTGACTCCCGCGACACGTGCGCCGGGCGCTTGGGGCCAAGGCTCCCGGCGGGTTGGAATCGGGAATCGGGACGCATCCAAGGCGATGTGCGGGTTGAGTGCGCGCAGGTGGACCTGCGGCGGAATCTCGCCGTGGCCCAGGGCCAGCACCGTCTTCATCAGCCCCGCGATGCCTGCCGCCGCTTCCAGGTGGCCGATGTTGCTCTTCGCCGAGCCGATGAAGCAGCGCTGCTCCGCCGTCCTCCCCGGAGACAGCACGGCGCTCAGTGCCGCCAGTTCAATCGGGTCGCCCAGCGGCGTCCCCGTGCCGTGGGCTTCGATGTAGCCAATCCGTTCTGGCGACAGGCGGGCCTGACGCAGGGCTTGCTGGATGACGTCCTGCTGCGCGGTGCCGCTGGGCGCGGTGAGCCCGTTGCTGAGCCCGTTATGATTCACGGCCGAGCCGCGGATGACGGCCAGGATGGGCGCGCCCGAGGCCAGCGCATCAGACAGGCGCTGAAGGACGACGATGCCGCAGCCCTCCGAGCGCACGTAACCATCGGCCGACGCGTCGAACGTCTTGCAGCGTCCATCCGCCGCCATCATCCCCGCCTGAGAGAAGGCGATGGTGAGCTCGGGCGACAGGATGAGGTTGACGCCGCCCGCCATCGCCAGGTCGCACTCTCGGCCACGGAGGCTCTGACAGGCCAGGTGCACCGCGACGAGCGACGATGAGCACGCGGTGTCCACGGCCATGCTCGGACCGCGCAAGCCCAACACGTACGACAGCCGGTTGGCCGCGATGCTGTGTGCGTTGCCCGTGCCCGCGTATGCATCCAACAAGGAGCGGTCGCCGAACTGTCGCTGCGCGTAGTCGCTGG
Organism: Myxococcus sp. AB056; assembly: GCF_006547365.1. Classification (NCBI taxonomy): domain Bacteria; kingdom Pseudomonadati; phylum Myxococcota; class Myxococcia; order Myxococcales; family Myxococcaceae; genus Myxococcus; species Myxococcus sp. AB056. Next base: position 35,397 of record NZ_VHLB01000070.1, read on the forward strand.
TGCTGATGCCGACGAAGACGCCGGTGCGACTGCCCTGGAGTCCCTGCGGTGCCTGTCCCGCGCGCTCCAGCGCCTCCCACGCGACTTCCAGGAGCAGGCGCTGCTGCGGATCCATCCGCACGGCTTCGCGAGGCGAGATGCCGAAGAAGAGCGGGTCGAACGCGCCGACGTCTTCGAGGAAGCCGCCCCATCGCGTGTTCATCGTCGCGGGCGTGGACGCGTCCGACGCGTAGAGGCTCGCCGCGTCCCAACGGTCCGCGGGGACTTCGGTGATGGCATCCCCGCCGCGCTGGAGCAGCGCCCAGAATGCCTCTGGCGTCGGGGCTCCCGGGAAGCGGCACCCCAGCGACACCACCGCGATGGCGTCGTCCTGCGCGGCCTCGGTGACGGGCGTTGCGGGCGCATGCGCCACGGGCTCGGTGCCACGGCCGAGCGCCTGGCTGAGCGCGTCGATGGTGGGGTGCTCCCACAGGATGGTGGGCGACACGTCACGGCCCAGCCAGTCCGCCAACTCACCCGACAGGAACACCGCGTCCTTCGACGTCAGCCCGTAGCGAACGAAAGGTTCCTGGAGATCGACCTCTTCGGGCGTGAGCTCGGCGGACTCGGCGACGTAGGCCCGAAGCCACGCCGCGATTTCATCGCGCGTGCGGTCTTCGGACACACCGGAGACCAGAGGGGAATCCACAGGGGCCTGCGAGACACCGGAAGATGACTTCATGGAAAATCACGGACCGACAGTGTAATCCTGCAGATCTGGATTATTATGAAATCGTTTTGAATCCGACTAGTCTTGACGGAGTTCCGAGGTAAATTTCTGGTGCCAGCGCTCCGGCAGGGTTGGCGCTTTCCAGGTGGGGTCTCGGCGCCAGGAGTCTGGGCGGACTCACTGCTGTGACGACAGGTGCTTGCAGATGGCGTTCAGCGAGTTCGAGTGCTGGTCCGAATCAGGTCAGTTGGAGTGCGTGGCGGTGTTCCGGCCCGCGGCGCTGGACGTCACCAGCGCGGAGGAGGCGGCGGCGGTCGGCTTCATGCGGCCTGTCACTCGCAGTGAGGCGGAGGACGCCTTTGGCCGGCTGCGGGACTCGCTGACGCGCCTCGGTTGCCAGACGATTGACTTGTGGGAGTTGCTACCGGAGCGCGAGCGCGCGGTGAGCGACACCACGGTGAACCGGGTGTTTGTCCGCGATACCGCGGCGGTGCTCGGGCGTCAGCTCGTGACGGGCACGGCGGCCTTTCCCGTGCGGCTGGCGGAGTTCGACGTGGCGCACCGCGCGCTGTCGCAGCTCCAGCCGGAGCTGTCGAGCGACGAAGGCCCGACGTCCGCGCGCATCGAGTTCGGGGACGTCTTCGTGCTCGACGCGGAGCGGCTGCTGGTCAACGTGGGGCTGCGCAGCGACGCGCGGGCGCTTCAACCCTTCCTGGAGCTGGCGTGGCGTTCAGGCTTCCGCGAGGCCGCCGTCGTCCGCATCCCGGAGAGCCTGGGTATCATCCACCTGGATCTGGCCTTCAACGTGCTTGGGCCGCGGGCGGTGGTGGCGCGGGCCTTTCTGCGCCACACGCCCATCCAGGTGTTCACACAGGGCGTGGCGCCGCACTGGGAGCCCTTTGACGGCTACTTCGCCCAGCGGGGCCGCCGCGTCATCCCCTTCGAGCCGAAAGGGGAGAGCGGCTTCATGTCGAACTTCATCTACGTGGGGCCCGACCTGATTCTCGCCTCGGAGAGCGCCTCGGTGGGCCTTCGTCCTCTGGCGAAGGAGGCCGGCATCGAGGTGGCGAGCGTCGACATCGAGGCGCTGGAGCGGGGCAACGGCAGCGTTCGGTGCCTCACGATGCCCCTGCGCCGGCGCGCGGTGTAGCGAAGGACCGCCGGCGATTCGCGTTCAGGAAGGGCGGTTCACCGCGGGCGGGTGGGGCATGTCGCCTTCGCGCTCGTAGTAGAGGCTCGCGCAGCCCTGCTCGTAGACCACGAGCACCCTGTCACTTTCCTCCAGCAGGTCGGAGACCTTCTCCGTGGTCTTGCGGACGAGTACGTCGAACCTACCCGGGCGCTGTTTGTTTCCGGCCCGGACTGTCACGACTGGCATGCGGGGTTCAGCTCCTTGTGCCCCGCGGCGAGCGGTTCCGGGAGGACATCCCCGGCCTGGGCCCATCCGAAGGTAACAAAGGCGTGTCATAACCAAACGAACAGTCCGTTGACAAGCGGGCCGCGCCATGGCGGGAAGAGGCTCCCATGCTCCGCAAGCTCCCCGTTCTGCTGGTTGGTGTTCTTGGTCTGGCCTCTTCCGCGGGCGCGCAGGAGGCGCGGCGGCCTCCGGAGCACCGCTCTCCGACGCCCGCCTGGGCGCCTCGCGGCGTGCTCCTGGGTGTCAGCGCCCAGGATGGCCTGGTGGCTTCCCAGACGAAGGTGCAGTGGCAGCTCACCTTCTACCAGGACCGCAAGGACGCCTTCGCCTTGCTGCTGGAGGGCAGTCTGTCGTGGGGGCTCGCGTTCCCCGATGCCGAGGAGGGCAAGCCGCAGAACGCGGTGCGCTCATTCTACCAGCACAGCCCGCAGGTGGGTGTGGGCTACCGGAACCATCTGCCCGGCCAGGTGCACTGGGGCTTCCAGGTCACCGGCGGTCCCGTCTTCTACGGCGCGAACTTCGATGGTGGGTTGGAGAAGGACCGGCGCGTGGCGGGCCTCATCGAGGGCCGCGTCCACCTGGGCTACCAGTTCGGGGACATCGCCGGTGGGCTCGCTGTGGGGTATGCCGAGGTATTTGGCTACAAGCGCCGCAGCCTTGGCCGCTTCTTCGTAGGTGGCCCGATGGTCGGGTTGTTCGTGGATTGGCGCTAGGCTTTGCGTAGAGTGCGGCCTGCGAGCACCCTGTTCGCACGCCGCGTATGCCCGAGCCGCTCAGCGCCCATGTGTCGCGATACCTCCGCAACCGAGAAGTCTTCGAGCGGAACCTGCCAGCCGCGCTGCTCGTCTTCACTCCAGCGACGGAGGAAGGCAGCGGTGGGGACGGGGAGGAGTACCGTCTGAAGACGGTAACGAACGCGGGGAACCCCACGCTGGGGGCCAGCGGGCCATTGGTGTTTCCCGTCGTGAAATCGCGGACGAACGCCTTCGGGCGGGGCATCACCGTGGGGCGGACGGGCAACAACGACGTGGTCCTGGACGACGGGAGCGTGTCCCGGTTCCACGCCTGGTTCAGCCGGGAGGAAGGCCATGCGGGCTTCCTGCTGACGGATGCCGGGTCCAAGAATGGCTCCTGGGCGGGGGGCGTCCGCCTCGTGCCCCGGAAGGCCGTTCCGGTGGCGGATGGAGCTCGGTTGCGCTTCGGCCAGGTGGAGGTCGGCTTCTACACGACCAGCGGCTTTCTGCGGATGCTGGCCGTGAGGATGGCTCCCTGAGCCTTGCCACGTCTTCGTGGGCCTGCGTAACGTGCGGAGTCGCCCTCTGTCACACACGGGAGTGTTCGCGGTGGCCTTGACCACAGAAGCTTTTGGACTGACCGACGTCGGCCGCAAGCGGCAGCACAACGAAGACGCGATGCTGGTGGATGCGGCACTCGGTCTCTACGTGGTGGCTGACGGCATGGGCGGTCACGCGGCCGGTGAGGTTGCGAGCAACCGGGCCACGGAGGTCGTCAAGCAGCACATCTCCGCCAACCGCCATCTGTTGAAGGACCTGGGCATCAACCCGACGCCGGACAGTCGCTCCGCGGCGGCGGCGCTCGTCGAGGTGGCCGTCCAGCGCGCGTGCGCGGACATCTACCGGACGGCGATGTCGGACGCGACCAAGCGCGGCATGGGCACGACGTTCGTGTGCCTCGCGGTGGGCGGCAACAAGGGCGTCATCGGCCATGTGGGTGACAGCCGTGTCTACCTGGTGCGGCATGGCCAGTGTCACCGGCTGACGGAGGACCACACGCTGGTCGCCGCGCAGCTCAAGGCCGGCACGATTACCAAGGACCAGGCCGCCAACTCGCAGTACCGCAACGTGATTACGCGCGCGGTGGGCATCCAGGAGTCCGTCCAGGTCGACACGCTCATCGTGGACCTGGTGCCTGGAGACATGTTCATCCTCTGCTCGGACGGCCTGCACGGCTATGTCGAGGACGAGGAGGTCCTTCCGCTCATCGCCGGCATCGCGCCCGCGGACCTGCCCAAGCGCTTCATCGACGTCGCCAACGAGCGCGGTGGCAAGGACAACATCACCGCGGTGGTGGTGAAGGTCGCGGGCGAAGGCTCCAGCGTCAGCGAGGAGTCGAGCGAAGCGCAGTCGCGCATGGAGGCGCTGCGCAAGATTCCGCTCTTCCGCCACCTCACCTACAAGGAGCAGACGGCGGTGCTGTCCATCGCGACCACGCGCACGTATCCCGCGGGGCGCGAAATCGTGGTGGAGGGGCAGCCGGGCGAGGAACTCTTCGTCGTCATCCGGGGCCGGGTGGCCATCGAGAAGAACGGCGTGGAGATCGCCGAGCTGCGCGCGGGTGGCCACTTCGGAGAGATGGGGCTCATCGACAACGCGCCGCGTTCAGCGACGGTGCGGGCGACGGAGCCCACGCGCACCATGGTCATCTCGCGGCCGGACCTGATGGGCCTGATGAAGCGCGAGTCCATCCTCGCGGTGAAGATGCTCTGGAGCTTCGTCCAGGTGCTCAGCGACCGGCTTCGCGCCACCAACTCGGAGCTCAGCGAGGCACGGCAGGAACTGGCCGTGGCCCAGGCGATTGCTCCGTTCGCCGAGGAGTAGGAGGACGCGTCATGGCCCCTCGTCGACCGAAGCAACTCCGTCCGGAGTCCCAAGCACGTCAGACGTCCCAGGTACGTTCGCGCCGTTCCGTTGTCGGAGGGCGACGCATGGCGAGGGCGGTGGGCGGCGACGTGGTGGTGAAGTTCCTGGGCGAGGTGGTTGAGCTGCGCCATGAGCTGAGGGCGACGCAGGGGGACGTCGAAGGCATGGCGATGAGCATGGGGTCCATGCGCGCCGGTATGGCAACCATGCGGTCGAACATGGCGACCATGCAATCGAACATGGCGACCATGCAGTCGAACATGGCGGCCATGCAGTCGAACATGGTGGCCATGCAGTCGAACATGGACTCCATGATGGGCAACATGGAGACGATGATGTCGACCGTCGAGTCCATGATCGTGGGGCTGCGTTCCGTGTCGGGACGCATGAGCCGGATGGAGGCCCACGCGGGCCGCATGGCCCGGCTGCTGACTTCCATGGCGGATTCGACCCAGGAGCGTTTCGAGCGGGTCGAGAAGCGCCTGGATGACCTCGAAGACAAGCTGTAGGCGCGGCTCGCCCATGCGTTCGGGAAAGGACGCGTCCGGAATTTTCAGGGGGAATCGGCCGTTCCGCGCCCGGCCCCGGGCTAACGTCCGCGCCGTCTGCGCATGCGCAACTGGATTGTCATAGGCGTGATGGCGACCCTGCTCGCGGCAGGGGTGGTGTGGCTGTGGCCCGGCACGGAGACGGGGCCCGCCGCTCGCGACACGCACGCCTCCACTGGCAAGGCCCTGCCGGAGTTCGCCGCCGTGGACGTGGCCTCCGCGGGCGAGGGGCTGGCGCTCACGGGACGTGTGCTGGACGCCTCGGGTCGTCCCGTCGCGGGCGCGGAGGTGTTCCTGGCCGCCAGCGCGGAGCGGACGCTCCTGGGCGTTCATTGTGATGCGTGTGGCCAAGCGCTCCTGTCCTGCTCGGCGCGTGAGACGGCGCTGCACACGCTGGCGTTCTTCGAGCAACAGCAGGGCTTCCTGACGCCGCGGGCCACGGTCATCACGGACGCGGAAGGGCGCTTCCGCTTCGAGCACCTGGCTGGCGTGTCCTTCTCCGTGTGGGCCCGCGCGCCAGGGCTGGGCGTCGCGCTCCGCGAGCGGGCCGCGCCTGGGGACCCGGTGGAGCTGTACCTGCCGCCGCTGCGCACCCTGGTGGGGCAGGTGGTGGACGAAGCCGGCCGGCCCTTGGCCGGGGCTCACGTGCACGGAATGTCGCGGCGGGCGCCGCTGCCCTTCGAGTCCACGAGCGGAGCGGATGGCCGCTTCACCCTGACGGGCCTGGGCGAAGGGCCTTTCTATGTGCTGGCCACGGCGGAGGGGTACCTGCCCGCGGTGGGGGCCCAAGTGGAGGCGGGGCCACAGCCCGTGCGCCTGAAGCTGACGCCCGCGCGCACCCTGGAGGTCCGCGTCACCCGAAATGGTTCCCCCGCGGCCGCGCTCGTGCGGCTGCGCGCGGACCACCTGTCACGGGAGTTGCGCACGGACGGCACTCCGGTGCGCTTCACCGGCTTGTATCCGGACCAATTGGTGGTGACCGCGGAGGCCAAGGGCCTGGCGTCCGTGCCCCGCGTCTTGACGTTGGACGAGCGCGTCACCCAGGTGACGCTGGCGCTGGAGGAAGCGGGAAGCCTGCTCGTCACGGTGGTGGATGAAGATGGGCAGCCCGTGCCGCAACCGGAGCTGCTGTTGCGCATGCCGACGGGGGAGGTTGTCCGGCAGGAGCGCGGTGGCACCGGCGCGTTGGTGACGCTGGGCCCCCTGGCCGTGGGTAACTACGTGCTGACCGGGCAGGCCGAGGGCTTCCGTGATGCGCAGCTGCCCGCGAAGGTGACTTCAGGGGAGACGGCGCTCGAACTGGAGATGGAGCGCGCCACCGTCATCAGCGGGCAGGTGCTGGATGTCTATGGCCGGCCCGCGCCGGGCGTGTCCGTCTTGGTGCAGCCCACGGGCGCGTCGACGCTGGCGGACGCGGAAGGGCGCTTCATCGCGCAGGTGCCCACGCCGGGGCTCTACGAGCTTCATGCGCATCACTCGGAGTGGGGCGGTGGCCAGTTGAAGGTGACTGCGCCGGCCACCGACGTGCAACTGGCGCTGGAGCCTCGCGCGTCGTTGGAAGTGACAGTCTCCGCCGAGGGCCGCCGCGTGGAAGGCGCGGACGTGGTGCTGTGGGTTGAGCAGCAAGGCATCTTCCGGAGTGACCGGCCGTCCGGCTCGGATGGCATGGTCCCGATGCGCGGGATGCCCGCGGGCACGTATTCGATGATGGCGTCCCATCCCGACTATCAGCCGTCGGAGCGCCGGGAGGTGACGCTGACGGATGGGCAGACGCTGAAGCTGGAGGCGGAGCTGAAGCCCGGAGCGCCGCTCAGTGGCGAGGTCGTGGACGGGCAGAACGCTCCGGTAGCGGGCGCCACGTTGGTGGTGGTGCCCCGTGGCGCGGAGCCCGTGCAGTCCGACGCGAGCGGCCGTTTCGAGTTCCGCGCGCTGCGGCCGGACCGGGGCTACCGCTTGGAGGTGAGGCACCCGGGCTATGACCAGGTCGAGCGCGCCGAGGGCAAGGCGGGTGGCCCTCCGGTGCGAGTGGTGCTCAGGAAGCGCGACGTCTATCGCGGGCGCGTCATAGGCGATGACGGTGAGCCGGTGCGCCGCTTTCGCGTGGACGAGCACGATGTGAATGCACCGGATGGCCGCTTCGAGCTGCCGTTGCCCACGGCGGGCGACCGCGTCATCGCGTCGGTGGATGCGTCGGGCTACGAGCCGCAGATGGTGGACCGCCCGGCCTCGCCTGATCTGGGAGACCTGGTGCTGGAGAAGCTGCCGGGTGTCTCGGGCCGCGTGGTCGACGAGGGCGGCGGGCCGGTGCCAGATGCCGTGGTGTCGTGCGACGTCTGTGACGACTCCGTGCTCTCCGGGCCGGACGGCACCTTCACGGTGGCCAGCCCACCCTATGTGACGCGTTACTCGCTCACGGCGCGCAAGGGGCGGCTGAGCGCCACCCAGTCGTTGGAGCGGGGCTCGCGGGGCCCGGTGGAACTCAAGTTGCGGCAAGCCACGCGTTTGAGCGGCCGAGTGTACCGCCCGGACGGGAGCCCCGCGGCGGGCTTCGAAGTCGAGGCCGTCAACGCGGACCGCAGCGAACCGCTCACCATCGTCACCGGGCCGGATGGGGGCTACAGCGTGGAAGTCTCACCGGGCAACTACCGCTTCGCGCTGGGCGCGAACCGGGAGTTCTCTGGCGAGCCGGCGCTGGTGGTGCAGGTTGGCGGCTCGGATATGTCGCTGGACCTGGGCCCGGCGCCGGGCACCGCGTCGCTGGCCGTTCAGGTGAAGCCGGAGCGGGGCCGGGCGCTGTGGGTCGTCGCGGGAGAGCTGGGGGCGGTGGGCAATCCTCCGGCGGTGGCGTTGATGCGCTCGCGCTGGGCGCAGCTCGTGTACCAGCCCCGGTCGGAGCAGGTCCGCCTGAGCGGCCTGCGGCCCGGGCGCTACACGCTGGTGTGGGGCAACTTCCACGTGGAGACCCCAGGCGGACCGGAGGTCCGCGTCGTGGATGTGCCTTCGAGCAGTGACGTCGTGATGATGGCCCACTGAGGCCCTGCCGGGACGGTTGCGAGCCCGCCTCCCCGCGCATTAGGAAGCCGCATGGACGTGACGACTCTGAAAGGCCGCCGGGTGGTCGTTGGCGTGGGTGGCGGCATCGCGGCGTACAAGGCCTGCGAGCTGGTGCGGGAGCTGTCGCGTGCCGGCGCTGAGGTGCGGGTGGCCATGACGGAGTCCGCGCGCCAGTTCGTCACCCCGCTCACCTTCCAGGCGCTCAGCGGGCACCCTGTGCTCACGGACTATTTCGACCCTGCCCAGGAGGGGAACTTCGGCCACCTGGACCTTGCGCGTTGGGCCGAGGCGTTCGTCGTGGCGCCGGCCACCGCGGACCTGCTGGCGCGCATCCGCGCGGGTATGGGGAACGACGCCGTGACGACGTCGCTGCTCGCCTTCCGGGGGCCGGTGGTGCTGGCGCCGGCGATGAACGTGGCCATGTGGGACAACCCCCTGACGCAGGAGAACCTGGCGGCCCTGCTGGCCTATCCGCGCTTCTCGCGCGTGGGCCCAGGTGCGGGGATGCTGGCCTGTGGTGACGTGGGGGAGGGGCGGCTGGCGGACGTTCCAGCCATCGTCCAGGCGGTCGCGGCGCGTTTCGGCGCTGGCCCACTGGCGGGGAAGCGGGTGCTGCTGACGGCGGGCCCCACGCGCGAGTTCCTGGACCCGGTGCGGTTCATCTCCAATCCCTCCACGGGGAAGATGGGCATGGCGCTCGCGCACGCAGCCCGGACCCTGGGCGCCGAGGTGACGGTGGTGCTCGGTCCCGTGGGCACCGTGGAGCGCGGCGGCTTGGACGTCGTGGACGTGGTGAGCGCGGATGACATGGCGCGCGAGGTGCTCTCACGGGTGGGCACGGTGGATGCGTTCATCGCCACGGCGGCGGTCAGCGACTGGCGTCCGGAGACGCGCGCGCCGCAGAAGGTGAAGAAGGGCGCTTCGACGTCGCCCGAGGCGCTGACGCTCGTGCGCACGCCGGACGTGCTCGCGGAGGCCTCCCGCAAGGTGGCGGAACAGCCAAAGCGGCCGGTGCTGGTGGGCTTCGCGGCGGAAACGGAGCGCGTGGTGGCGCACGCGCGCGAAAAACTGGAGCGCAAGGGGCTGGACGCGATTGTCGCCAACGACGTGACGGCCCCCGGCGCGGGCTTTGGTGCGGACACCAACCGGGTGACAGTGCTCACGCGTTCGGGTGCGCAGCATGAATTCCAGGGCAGCAAGCGCGAGGTGGCGCAGGCCCTCATCGAGTTGCTGCTCGTGTCACCGTCCTAGCGGGGCTCCATCACCGCGAGGGTGACGGTGGTCTTCGACACGAGCCGGGGCGTTCCGCCGGAGACGGCGTGGACCTCGGACTCCGTGACGATGAGCCGGCGGCCGGCGCGCAGCACCCGGGCCTTGCACCGCAGTTCTTCACCGGACGCCGTCTGGAGCAGGTGGACGGTGAAGCTGGTGGACAACACCCGCTGACCCTTGCGGACCACGGAGAAGGCCGCCGCGCCCGCCGTATGGTCCGCCAGCGTCGCCTGGACACCCGCGTGGATGACGCCGTCCTGCTGCAGGTGTCGGGGCTGCACCACCAGCCGGGCCTCCACCTCGCCGGGGCGGATGGCCACGGGCTGGATGCCCAGGTCCATGACGAAGGCGGCCGATGTGAACAGGTCCTCCGTGTCCTGGCGGTAATCCGGGTTCTGGTGCTCCATGGCGGCTCCTCCCTGCGCGACACCGGGGTGGGGGCGGAAGATAGCGTGGGCCCGGGGCGTCTCCAGGGCGGATGACTGGGGGC
>NZ_VHLB01000071.1:0-45215 GCF_006547365.1 Myxococcus sp. AB056
GCCCACGCCCGCCCCCACCACCACGACGCGCCTGCCCTGTGTCGATGCACTCATGGCGTCCTCAGGCGGTGCGGTGGGCCAGCCGGGCGATGAGCGCGTCGAGCAGCTCTCTCACGCCGTTGGGATTGGGCAGCGACTGCAACGAGCGGCGGGCGGCCCGGGAGGCGCGCACCACCATGCGCTCACACGCGGCCCGGCCTCCGCAGGACTCCACCAGCGCGCGGGCCCGCGCCAGCGCGGCGGCGTCCTTCTGCTCCACCGGCAGCGCCCACAGCGCCTCCAGCTCCGTGCGCTCGGCCTCGGTGGCGCGCGCGAAGGCGGCCAGCACTGGAAAGGTTCGCTTGCCTTGGAGGAAGTCGCCGTCAGCGGCCTTGCCAGCAACGTTCGAATCACCAAAAAGGCCCAGCAAATCGTCCCGAAGCTGGTAGGCAAGACCGACGTGACGGCCCACGCGCTCCAACCCCTCCACCAAGCCGCTACTGGCACCGCCGAGCATGGCCCCGCACACCAGCGGGGCGCAGAAGCCGTAGCGCGCCGTCTTGAGATGCGCCACGCGCAGCGTCTGGAAGAGCGTCACCTCCGCCAGCGGCGCGCGTCCCAGGTCCAGGTCCAGGTACTGCCCGGCCGCCGTGTGACGGCACACGCCCAGGTAGTACTGCACCACGCCCGCGACGCACGTCAGCCCCGAGCCCAGCATGGCCTCCAGGGCCCGCGCGAAGAGGTGGTCTCCCACCACCACGGCCAGGTCCTCGCCCGCGCGTCCAGGCGCCAGCATCCGGTGCAGGGACGCGGCGCCCCGCCGCAGCTCCGCCTGATCCGCCACGTCGTCGTGGATGAGGAGGAAGGTGTGCAGCAGCTCCAGCCCCGCGGCGAAGCGCCACAACCCGGAGGGCACCACCGCGCTCCCACGCGCCAGGCAGTGGCCGGCCATCACCAGCGCGGGGCGGAGCCGCTTGGCGGGCCGCAAGGTATACGCCCGGGCCTGCGTCAGTGCCTGTGTCCAACGAACGTCCAGGCCGGCCTCGTCGGGAAGTTCGAACAACTCCGCCAGCGAGGTCTCCACCTCCGCCTGGACCAGTTGCAGCCAGGCCTGCTCCAGAGGAAGCAGGCCCGTCGGCGACTGCGCATCGGGAAGCGTGAGTGCCATGCTTCTTTCCTCCGAAGAACCCGTCCTTTGCTTCCTAGAGGTAGCGTTTGCGTCCAGAGCTTGTCAAGGGTATGTCTAAGGTTTGCGATAACCTTGTACACAGAGGTCCCCTCATGAAGGCGTGGATCGCAGGTGCGCTCTCCATCTCCCTGGCAGCGGGAAGCGCCCTGGGCGCGGCGCCGGCCCCGGAGCAGGTGGACGCGACGTTACGCACCTCCGCGGGAAAGGAGGTCCGGCTCTCCAAGTGGCGTGGAAAGCCGGTCATCCTCTTCTACGAGGACAAGGACTCGACCAAGCTCAACTCGACCCTGAAGAAGGAGCTGTTCGCCCGGGGGCAGGAGCGCGGAATCCTGGATGCGGCCTGGGTGCTGGCGGTCGCAAACCTTCAGAATTTCGACTTTTTTCCGGCCCGGCAGATTGCCCTCTCCTTCGTCCGGGACGAGGAGAAGAAGGTGGGCGTGCCTATCCTGGTGGATATGGATGGAGCACTGGGAAAGGCGCCGTGGAAGCTGCCGCTGAAAACGTCCAACATCGTGCTGCTGGACGCCGAAGGGGCCCTGGTCTACCGGCACTCCGGCCGGATGAAGCCGGATGAGCTGAAGACCTTCTTCGCCGTCCTGAGCCGCCTGGTGGGCGTGGACCTGAACAGCCCGGCGCCCTCGGAGCCCTCCCCGTGAAGGTGGCCGTCACCGGCGCGACCGGCTTCCTGGGTCCAGGGCTTGTCCAAGGTTTGTTGGAGCGTGGACACCAGGTCCACGTCCTGGCCCGGAACGTTGAACAGGCCCTGGCCCGCCTGCCCGCCGGTGTGACGGGAGCGCCCTTTACCGCCGGCTCGCCCCTGCCCCCGGAGGCGCTGGCGGACGCGGAGGCCGTCGTGCACCTGGCGGGCGAGCCGGTGGCCCAGCGCTGGACGCACGAAGGCAAGCACCGCATCCACGACAGCCGGGTGCTGGGCACGCGCGCGGTGGTGGCGGCGATGCGGGGCGCGGGGACGGTGCGGCGCTTCGTGTCGGTGTCCGCCATTGGCTACTACGGCGGCACGCGCGGCGCGGAGCCGCTGACAGAGGAGAGCCCTCCGGGTGACGACTTCCTGGCCCGCGTGTGCGTGGACTGGGAGGCGGAGGCGATGCAGGCGCGCGAGTCCAGCATTCCCACGGCGGTGGTGCGCATGGGCGTGGTGCTGCACCCGGAGGGGGGCGCCCTCCACAAGATGCTGCCCCCCTTCCGCGTGGGCGCGGGCGGCCCGGTGGGCAGCGGCGAGCAGTTCGTGAGCTGGGTGCACCGCGACGACGCCAGGGACTTGCTCCTCTTCCTGCTGGCCCATCCCCAGGTGGAGGGCATGGTGAACGCCACCGCGCCCACGCCGGTGACGAACGCCTTCTTCGCGCACACGCTGGGCCACGTGCTGGGCCGGCCGTCCGTGGTGCGGATGCCCGCGTTCATGCTCAAGGCGGCGCTGGGGGAGATGGCGAAGGTGGTGCTGGAGGGCCAGCGCGTGCTGCCCCAGCGCGCCCAGGAGGCGGGCTTCGTGTTCCGGTACCCGGAGTTGGAGGGCGCGCTGCGCGACCTGCTGGCCTAGGGTGCGCGGATGGACGCGAAGACACTGGAGGCGCGGGCTCGCGCCGAGGGAACGCCCGTCATCGAATCGGACACCGCCACCTTCGTGTGGCGAGGCCGGGGCCCCATCTGCCTCCAAGGTGACTTCCAGGACTGGCGCGGCAAGCCGCTGCCCTTCAAGCGCGTGGCGCCCGGACTGTGGGCTCGCACGCTGACGCTGCCCGCGGATGCCTACGTCGAATACGCGCTGGAGGACCCGCGCGGCCAGCGCGTGGAGGACCCGCTCAACCGCCACCCTTCCGACAACGGCTTTGGCGGCATCAACCACTCGTTCCACATGCCCCAGGCCCGCTCGTCCCTGCCCGCCCGGCACCCACGCGGCGCGCCTCGGGGCCGCGTCACCCGGCACGTGGTGGACACAGGAGACGTGGACCTGCCGGGCCAGCGCCGGGTGTACCTGTACGCGCCGCCCTCGGACGCGCCGGTGCCCTTGGTGGTGGTGTACGACGGCGAGGACTACCTGCGCCGCGTCCGCCTTCCGGAGCTGGTGGACACCCTGGTGGCCGAAGGCCGCATGCGCCCGGTGGCCCTGGCGCTCGTGTGCCATGGCGGTGAGACACGCAGCATGGAGTACGCCTGCAGCGAGTACACGGTGGGGCTGTTGAAGTGGAAGGTGCTGCCGCTGGCGCGCCAGAAGCTGTCGCTGGTGGACGAGCGGCGCAGCCCCGGTGCCCACGCGGTGCTGGGGGCCTCGCTGGGCGGGTTGATGGCGCTCTACACCGGCCTGCGCATGCCGGACGTCTTCGGCCGGGTGCTGTCGCAGTCCGGGGCCTTCACGGTGGAGGGCCATGACTTCGTCGTCTTCGACCTGGCGCGGCCCCCACCCCGCCGCCCGCTGGACATCTGGCTGGACTGCGGCCGCTTTGAAGGCCTGCTGGAGGGCAACCGCCGCATCGCTCCCGTACTCTCAGAAGCCGGGCATCAGGTGGAACTCCGGGAGTACAGCGGTGGGCACAACTACCCTGCGTGGCGTGAGGACCTGGTACACGGCCTGGAGCGCCACTTCCCTCCCCTGCCCGCCAAACGCCGGGAGTCATTGCGTTTTTCCGGGCGATGACGCGGGCGCGCCCGCCGTGCGGGGACACTCCGGCGGACGCACGTTAGAGGTGGGACGCAACTGGAGACACACCGCGCCCGATAACCTACATGGGAATTCCCGGAGCTCTGTCCGCGCCGGGCCCCATCCCTGGAGCCCCCATGTCTCGCATTGATGGTGGTAACCGCCCGTCCTCGCCCAAGGGCCCGGCGCATGAGCGCGCCAGCGCTCCGGAGCAGCGGCCGGCCTCCGGCACCGCCACCCAGGGGGCGAAGGGCGTCCAGGCGCACCGCACGGTGCAGACGTTCCAGGGCCGCAGCGACTTCGAGCCCGACCGGCGCCCCGCCCAGCGCGGCGTGACGGCGCCGCCTCCGGACGCCACCGCCATCGCGGGTGCTGACGCGGAGCTGGAGCTGCTCTCCGAGTTTCCCGACCAGGCGGATGCCCAGGGCGGGCTCGCCTCCGCCATGCTGCACGCGCACGCGAACGAGCCCGCCTCGCAGGCCCGCATCGTCGAGCGCCTGAAGCAGGACGGCCGCCTGGAGTCGCTCTTCGGCGAGGTGTTCCGCGAGGGCAATCCCTACGTCGAGCAGCCGCACCGCAACGCCGTCGTGCGCGCGCTGGGGACCGCCCTGGCGCGGGGCACGGTGACGTCCGACGACCTGCGCGCCTTCGCTCGCGGCGCCTACGCGCAGGAGTGGCGGCAGATCGGCTCCGAGCTGACGACGCCCCGCCCGCTCACGGAGAAGCCTTAGCGCACGCGCCGGATGCACCCATGAAAGCTCTTCGTCGACGCACCCCCGGCGCGGGCCGCAGGAAAACCATCAGCCGACGCTCCCGCTCGGCCCGGCGCGCGCATGGCACATACCGGGCCCGGCTCAGGACGCGCCCGCCCAAGAAGTACCGGGTGCGGCTGCGGACCGCCCGCCGCACCCTCTGAACAGGCCCTGATGCCCGGCTCAGGGCAGCGCCACCTGCCCGGGTGACGAGCGGTGCCCCGTGGCGCCCAGGCCCAACGAGCCGTAGAGGCTGGAGCCCCAGCTCAGCACCGTGCCGTCGCGCTTCATGGCCAGGGAGAAATCCGCCCCGCCCGACACCACGGTGACGTCCGACAGCTCCCGCACGCGCTGGGGCTCCGTCCGGTTCGTGTTGTCCCCCAGCCCCAGCTGGCCGTGCGAGTTGCGTCCCCACGTCCACACCGTGCCCTTGAGCGCCGCGGCGAACGTGTGGCGAGCCCCCGCGCCCACGGCGGACACCGAGGACAGGCTCGGCACCGGCCGGGGAACCAGGCGCATCCGCGTGCCGCTGGCGCCGTCCCCCAGCTGACCGAACGCGTTGTCGCCCCACGTCCACACGGTGCCGTCGCCCCGCAGCGCCACCGTGTGCGTCGCGCCCGCGCGCACGTCCACCACGCCGTCCACGCCCTTCACCACCACGCGCGAATAGCGAGTGGTGCCGGTGCCGTCTCCCAACTGGCCCGACGCGTTGTTGCCCCACGCGGACAGGGTGCCGTCCGAGTGCAGCGCCAGCGAGTAGTGGTCTCCGCCCGCCACGGCCACCACGCCCTCCAGCCCCTCCACCCGGGTGGGCAGGGAGCGCGACTCCGCGGTGCCGTCACCCAGCTGACCGAACGCGTTGTAGCCCCACGTCCACACCGAGCCATCCGAGCGCACCGCCAGCGCGTGGTAGCCCCCCGAGCCAATGGCCACCACGTCCCCCAGCCCTGCCACCTGCACCGGCCTGGTGCGCGGAGTGGACGTGCCATCCCCGAGCTGACCGAAGCCATTGGCGCCCCACGCCCAGACGGTGCCGTCACTGCGCAGCGCCAGCGAGTGCCAGGCGCCCGAGGACACGGCCACCACGCTCGCCAATCCATACACCGTCAAGGGCACCGCGCGGCGCGTGGTGGTGCCGTCTCCCAGCTGGCCGAACGTGTTGTCGCCCCACGTCTGCACGGTGCCGTCCGACATCAGCACCACCGCGTGCTGGCCCCAGGCGCGCACGGTGCGCACGGGCGGGCGGATTTTCGGCCCTTCGATTTTCACCGCCATCGGCGTCAGCTGCGGGCCCGTCTTCCCATCACCGAGCTGGCCGTACTCGTTGCTTCCCCAGGCGCGGGCGGTACCGTCCAGCAGCACGGCCACGGTGAACTGCTCTCCCGCGGCCACCGCCTCCACGCCTCGCAGCTCCG
The DNA here is from genome assembly GCF_006547365.1 of Myxococcus sp. AB056. Lineage (NCBI taxonomy): Bacteria > Pseudomonadati > Myxococcota > Myxococcia > Myxococcales > Myxococcaceae > Myxococcus > Myxococcus sp. AB056. The sequence goes on from NZ_VHLB01000071.1 coordinate 5,992, forward strand.
GCACCTGCCGGGGCCACATCCCCGTCGGCGAGGACGAGCCATCCCCCAACTGCCCCAGCGTGTTGTCGCCCCACGTCCACACCGTGCCGTCGGTGCTCAGCGCCACCACGTGGTGCGCCCCCGCGGACATGGCGCGGATGCCCTTCAAGGTGGTCACCTGGTTTGGCACGCTCCGCGCGAGGTTGGTGCCATCGCCCAGTTGGCCGGACGGGTTCGTGCCCCAGGCCCACGCGGTGCCGTCGTCGCGCACCGCCACCGAGAAGGCTCGTCCGGCCGCCACGGACGCCACGCGCTCCAGCCCCTTCACGCGCACCGGCGTCAGGCTCGGCACGGTGCCACCATCTCCCAGTTGGCCCGAGCCATTCGCGCCCCAGGCCCACAGCGCGCCGTCCTCGCCCACCGCCAGGGCGTGCGTTTCGCCCAGGGCCACGGCCACCACGTTGGAGAGGTACTTGAGGTGTGTCGGCAGGGGGCGGTCCGTGAGAGTGCCGTCACCCAGCTGGCCGCTGGCGTTGCCGCCCCAGCTCCACACGGAGCCATCCGCGCGCAGCGCCACCGACGCGTCTCCACCCGCCGCCAGCGCCACCACGCCCCGAAGCCCCTCCACCAGCCCCGGCGTCACGCGCGGGGTGGTGGTGCCATCGCCCAGTTGCCCCCGCCCGTTCGCGCCCCAGGCCCAGACGGTGCCGTCACACGCCAGCGCCAGCGAGTGCTGTACGCCACTGGCGACAGAGCGGACACAGGGCACGCCGAGCACGGACACCGGCCCCGTGCGGAGGGTGGAGGTGCCGTCGCCCAGTTGGCCCGAACCATTCTCGCCCCAGGCCATCACCGTGCCATCGGCGCGCACCATCAGCGTGTGCGCGCGGCCGACGGACAACCGGTCCACGCGGCCAATGCCACGCACCTGCACTGGCACGGCGCTCCAACCCGCGGCGCCCAGGCCCAGTTGGCCGAAGCGGTTGTAGCCCCACCCGCGCAACGTCCCATCCGCGTGCAGCGCGAGCACGTGCAGGTGGCTGGGGTGGAGCGCCTGGATGCCAGTCAGGCCGGGGATGAGGGCGGGCCGCACGCGCGAGGTGAGCGTTCCGTCTCCGAGCTGGCCGTAACCGTTGTAGCCCCACGCGCGCACCGTGCCATCGCCTTGCAACGCCATGGAGTGGGAGCGGCCACCGCTGACGGCGGTGATGCCCTGCAGCCCCGGCACCTGCACCGGACGGAAGCGGTCCGCCCAGGAGCCGTCCCCGAGCTGCCCTTCCCCGTTGTCACCCCACGCCCACACCGTTCCGTCGCCGCGCACGGCCAGCGCATGCGCGGAGCCCGCCGCCACGCGGGTGACATTCGCCAGTCCCTCCACGCGCACGGGACTCAGTCGCTGCACGCCACCACCGTCCCCCAGCTGTCCCTCGAAGCCCTCGCCCCACGTCCACACCGTGCCGTCGGACTGCAGGGCCATGGAGAAGTAGGAACCGGCGGCCACCGCCACCACCGCACCGAGCCCCGACACGCGCACCGGCGTCAACCGGTCCACCGTCGTGCCGTCCCCCAACTGGCCCAGCGCGTTGTAGCCCCAGGCCCACACGCTGCCGTCGCTGCGCAGCGCCAGGACGTGACTGCCGCCCGCGGCCACCGCCGTCACCGACGTCAGGCCCGACACCGCGACGGGCCGGGCGCGGTCGCGCGTGGTGCCATCCCCCAACTGTCCGGCGGCGTTGCGCCCCCATGCCCAGACCGTCCCATCCATGCCCACGGCGAGCGAATGGTGGGCGGCCGAGGCGACGCTGCGAACGCCGCCGAGCCCCTCCACGCGCACCGCGGCGTGGCGCTCGGCGGTGCTGCCATCACCCAATTGCCCATAGGTGTTGCGGCCCCAGGCCCAGACGGAGCCATCCCCCAGCGCGGCCAGGGAGTGGAAGCTGCCCGTCGCCATCGACGTCACGCCCGCCAGGCGCATCACCGGCGCGGGCACCACGTGGCGCTCGGAGCCTCCGTGGCCCAGTTGGCCCGACATGCCTCCGCCCCAGGCCCAGAGCGTGCCGTCTTTTCGCAAGGCCAGCGCGTGCTGCGCGCCGCCCACCACCGAGGCCACCGCATTCAGCCCCGGCACCGGTCCCGGCGTGGCGCGGTCGGTGGTGTCTCCATCGCCCAGTTGGCCGGAGCCATTGGCACCCCACGCGAACACGTCGCCCGTGTCGAGCAGCGCCAGCGAATCCGAGTCCATGGAAGCCACGGCCTTCACCCGCTCGAGCCCCGGCACCTGCATGGGAACGGCGCGGTCATTCCACGTGCCATCCCCGAGCTGTCCGGAGGCATTGCTGCCCCACGTCCACACGCCGCCGTCCTTGGCCAGCGCCAGCGCGTGGTAGGTGCCCGCCGTCACCTCGGTGATGCCGCTGAGCTCGGAGACCTTCACGGGAGACAGGCGCTGGGTGAAGGTACCGTCGCCCAGCTGGCCGGAGCCGTTGGAGCCCCACGCGCGCACCGTGCCGTCCTCGAGCACGGCCAGGGTGAAGTCGAAGCCCGCGGCGAGCGCGACCACGCCCTGCAACCCGGGAACCCGCTCGGGCGTGAGCCCCGGCTGCGTGTGTCCCCGGCCGAGCTGTCCGTGGAAGTTCGTCCCCCACGCCCACACCGTGCCGTCCTCGCGCAGCGCCAACGAGTGGAAGTCTCCGGCGGCCACCGCCACCACGCTGTCCAGGCCGGCCACCCGCATCGGCGTCGCGCGATCAGTGGTGGTGCCGTCACCGAGCTGCCCGGAGCTGTTGCCGCCCCACGTCCACACCGAGCCATCCGCGCCCAGCGCGAGCGAGTGGGCGTCTCCGGACACCACCGACACGATGTCCCCCAGCGCCGCCAGCCGCACTGGCGCCAGTCCCTGGAGGGACGTCTCCGCCCCGCCAAGCTGGCCGGAGCCATTGCCGCCCCAGGCCCACACGTCACCTCCGGGTGACAGATACAGCGAGTGCTGGGCGCCCGCGGCGATGCGCATCGGCGGGGCCGAGACGACCACGCGCTGGGTGCGCGTGGCGTGTGGCGTCTGCGGCATGGCGAGCTCCCCCGAGGGCTCGCAGCCAACCATCAGCAAGGCGCTCAACAGGCACGTCAACAGGCGGCGCGTTCCCGCCATCAGGTCAGGGGGCATGGGGGTCTCCTCGAGGAGGTGGTGCATGCGCGTCAGCCAGGCGGTTCGCCGTTACACACGCGGCAACCCTTCAGTGGCTTTCGGGCAGGCCGGTGTATACGGCCAACACGCTGTCACTTGTATCGCGAGAACGGCTCAGGCGCTCTCTTGGCTGCATGCTGCAATCGCATGCGACGTGGGTTCGGGTCGCGATTGCCCCAGCTGCGAACACCCCACGCGGATTGATGCGATGTCCGTGTACGAGGTGTTCACACTTCTTCACGCGGATTGCATTGCAGCGCGTCGCGCACGGGTCAGGATGGCGCACTGCATGGACACCGCGCGCTTCATCCTCTTCGCCCTCGTCACCGGCATCGCCACGGTCGCCGTCCACGTCTACCTGTACCGGCGCCTCTTCGCGGCCACGTCGGAGCACCGCGCATGGCGGCGCGTCGGAATGAGCGTCATGACGGTGCTGGGCACACTGCTGGTGCTGTCGTGGTCCGTGACGCGCTTCCTTCCCATGGACTCCACCTTCGCCGTGGCCACGGCGGTGTGGACGTGGATGGGCATGGCCATCTACCTGTTGCTCGCGCTCGGAGTGTTGGGCGCGGCGCGCAAGGTGGCGGCACGGAGGTGGGGTTCGCGCGGCGAGACGGCGGTGGTGGAGCTGCGCGGTGGCGAGTCGGCCTCGGTGTCCCATGCGCATGCGGTGGGTGGCTCGGCACACGCTGGCGGCACGCTGGCGGCGACGGGCACGGAGTCCGTGTCAGTGACTCCGGAAGCCCTGGCGACCAGTGGACACGGCGCGGCGGCGACGCACGCCGAAGCTGCTCCGGTGGCGATGACGGAAAGGCCCAGCGGCGCCACGTCCGAGTCTCCAGCACCGGTGGATGTGGAACGCCGACGCTTCCTTGCTCGGGCGACAGCCGGCGGAGCAGTGCTGGCCGCGGGTGGCGTGACGGGCTTCGGGATGTGGAGCGCCTTCCATCCGCCCGTGGTGAACGAGGTGGCGGTGAAGCTGCCGGGGCTGCCCAAGGCGCTGGATGGCTTCAGCATTGTCCACTTGAGTGACATCCACGTGGGCCCGGTCATCCGGCGCCGCTTCATGGACGAGCTGGTGCGCCGCTGCAACGCATTGCGCCCCGACCTGGTGTGCATCACGGGCGACCTGGTGGACGGACACGTCGCATCGCTGGCCCCAGCGGTCTCGGCGCTGTCCGAGCTGAAGTCACGCCACGGCACCTACTTCGTCACGGGAAACCACGAGTACTACTGGAGCGACGCGGCCTGGGCTGAAGCGCTGGAGCGTATGAATGTGCATGTTCTGCGCAACCGTCACGTGCGCATTGGCGACACGGCCGCGTCATTCGACCTGGTGGGTGTGGACGACTGGTCGGCGGGCAAGATGGGGTTTTCGCAAGGCTATGACCTGGCGGCGGCGACGGCGGGCCGGGATGTCGAGCGGGCCTCGGTGCTGCTCGCGCATCAGCCGTCGAACTGGAAGGTGGCGGCGCGGGAGGGAATGGGCTTGCAGCTCTCCGGACACACGCATGGGGGACAGTTCTTCCCCTTTACGCTGGCGGTCTCCGCCATCTGGGAGCATGACGCGGGCTTGTTTCACGAAGGAGACCGGCACCTGTATGTCAGCCGGGGAACAGGCTTCTGGGGTCCGCCGCTCCGCGTCGGAGCGCCGCCGGAGATCGTCCGGGTGACACTCCTGGCGTGATGCATAGATTCGGCGGGTATGGCCAGGGAACCCGCCCAACGTGAGCTGAAACAAGAGCGTGCCGCGCGCACGCGCATGGACATTCTGGAAGCGGCCATCCACCTCTTCGCGAAGCGAGGCTTCCTCGCCACGACGATGGCGGACTTATCCCGCGCCATCCGGATGACGCCCGGAGCGCTGTACTGGCACTTCCCCACCAAGGAAGACCTGCTGCTGGCTGCGATTGAAGAGTTGCACCAGCGCTGTCTGAGAGCCTTTCAGTTGCCTGGAGACGACCGCGAGCTTCCGGCGCGGGAGCAATTCCAAGCCATCTGCGAGCGGACACACCTCCTCCTTCGCGAGCACCGCGAATACGGAATCTTCTTCGCGATGCTCGCGGCCGAGGCCGCCGACTCCAATGACCAGGTAGCGGAGGCCATCCGAGACAAGCTGGCCCTCTACGCGACGACGCTGGAGCGCCTCATCCGTCACGGGCAGCAGTTGGGGGAGTTCCGGCAGGACGTGGACGCACTCGCCGCCGCGCACAGCCTCCTGGGCGGGCTCCTGGGCATGCTCGTGCACCAGAACCTCTTCCGCGCCTCCGTGGATTACGACCCGCTGTACCGCGCCGTCATGCTGATACACCAAGCGGGACTCGTGCAGGCCACAGGCGTCGACTGCGTCAATGCCAGCCAGTCCTGACATCTCTGACGCGGCAACGCCAGCCAGCGCCCGGATACATGCCCAGCTCAAAATGAAACGGGCGGAACCCCATGTCAGGGTTCCGCCCGCTTGAAACCTTACGGAGACAGGGCCGGCACTTCAGCCCTGTCCCCTTGATGCCTGGCGGCTACGGCTGCTCCGCCGGGCTCTGCGAGTTCTGCGGCTGACGCGCGGTGCGGACGATGAAGTCGCTCCCGTTGTCGTCCATGTCATGGCCGTTGCCAGCCAGGGCATCGGCGCCGCCCTCCGCCATGGTCTCCGCAGTGGAGTTCGGACGCGCCTTGCGCTCGAGGCTGCCACCCGCGCCCGGGTGGGCGGGGGCCGCGCTGCCTTCGGGCTGGTTCGCCGTGCCGTAGCCCACCTTATCCACCGTGTTTGGGTCATCCAGGTTGTCCGCCTTGAGGTTCGGGCCGATGCGGACATGGCCGCCACCCGACGCCGAGGCCGACATGTCGAAGGGGTATCCCACGTCCTTCGCGACCGTCCCGGTGTAGCCCGAGTTGTGCGCGAGGAGCAGGTAGCCGTAGGCCTTGATGACCGTGCCGTCCGGGATATCCACCGAACCGGAGTAGTTCGACGTGCTCGCCGCGCTCTTGTACTGGACCTTCCAGCCGTTCAGCGTGATGTCCGCGCCCGTCGGGTTGTACAGCTCGATGAACTCATCGTTCTGAGCCGTCGCGCCGCGCGCGGAGATTTCACTGATGACGATATGGCCGACGGCGGGCCGGTCCGCGATGGTGATGTCCACCCCGCGGGTGACGCCCGCGTAGGACGCAATCAGCCGCCCCTGGGCGTCCTCGTCGCCCGCGGTGAACGTCACGGTGCCCGTCGTCTGGCCTTCCGCGATGCTCACCGTCGAGCTCGACAGCTCACCCATGCCCGTGGCCGGCTCCAGCGCCACGTCCACCGTGATGCCACCCGCAGGAGCCCGACGGTCCAGCGCCACCGTGAAGACCTGCTGCGTGCCGAAGTAGACGGTGGCCACCGACGGCGTCACCGCGCTGAGCGCGGGCGGAGGCGGAAGCACCGTGAGCTCGGTGGTCTGGGTGATGCCGTACAGCGAGGCGTACACCGTGCCCGTGCCCTCGCCCTGCGCGTCCGCCGTGAAGGTGAAGGTCACCTCCGTGGCGCCCGCCGGAATCGTGGCCGAGGCCGGCACCGTGCCGTAGTTCTGCACGCCCGCCCCCGGCACCACCGCCAGCTCAACAACCGTGTCCTGCGCGGCCGGACGGTCCACCGTCAGGGTGAACGTCTGCGTCCCGCCCGCCGGAATCGTCACCGCCGAGGACGGCGACAGGGCCGTCAGCCGCGGCGCATTCTGGTCCAGCGTCACGGTGGCGCTCGCGCTGGTCGCGCCGATGCTCGCCGTCACCGTGCCGGGCTCGGTGGCCGTGGCCGCCGCGTCCGTGATGAAGGAGAACACGGCCTCCGTGGCGTTCTCCGTCACGGTGAGCGTGCCGTTCGCCGGAACGAAGGTGCCGAAGCCCGTCGCCGGATTCACGCTCAGCGCCACGGTGGCGTTGGCGGGCGCCGGACGGTCCAGCTGCACGGTGAAGACCACCTCGCCGCCGGGCACCATCGTCACGTCACCCGGGGTGACGCCTACCACCTCGGGCTGCTCGTCGGCACCCAGCACCCGGATGGTGGTCGTCTGCGTGGAGCCGCCCAGCGTGGCCGTCAGCGTCACGCTCTGCGCGGGCGCCACCGCGTTCACCTGCACCGTCGCGGACGTCTGACCCGCGGGGATGGTGATGCGGCCGTCCTGCACGCTCAGCGCGCTCTCGTTGGAGGAGATGATGACGACGTCGAGCGCCTCCGCGTAGGCGGACGACAGCGTCAGCGTCAGCGCCTGCGGGAAGGTGTTCACCGGGCCCGTGCCACCCACGCGCGCGTAACCGTTCGGACCGAAGCCTGTCAGCGACGGCGGCGGCAGCGGCATGTCCGCCTGGAAGCGCGGCACCAGCTTGGAGTCATTGAAGTTGTACGTCAGCACGCCGCGCAGCGCGCCGAAGCGCGTGCCAATGGACGGGACCGGGAAGGCATAGGCCTGGTCGTCAACCATCAGACCCGGCTGACCGGCGTCACCCGCCTCGTTCACCAGGAACTGGCCGAACTCGTCCACCCCCGTGTTGACCGCCACGTCGCGGACCTCCACGAGCACGCCTTCCAGCGCGGCGGCACGCGGGCCACCGGTGCGGATGTCCGCCGTCGTGACCACCACCGGCGCGGGAACCTCGTTGCCGGAGCTGCGCTTGACGTACTTGACCTCGGTCAGCTCGGGCAGGCCGAAGTAGACGGTCAGCACGCCCGTGGTGATGTCGATGCGATCACCCGCGGCGAGGTCGCCCTTGGGCGAGTACACGTAGAGACCGGAGTTATCCACGCTCGTGCCCGAAGGCAGCGGATACGTCTGCACCCAGTAGCCCTGGGAGCTCGCGCCGCCCTTCACCACACCGGTGACGACGACGTCCAGGATGGACACCGGCTTGCCCACCAGCGGCAGGCTGCCGCCCACGGGCGTCTTCAGCTCGTGAATGGTGGCGGGGCAGCCCAGGTCGCCCGGGTTCGGAACGCTGGAGCACGCGTCACACGCATCACCCTTGCCGTCGCCGTCCGCGTCCGCCTGGTCCGGGTTGGCAACGAACGGGCAGTTGTCCTGCCACGTCACGATGCCGTCGTGGTCATCGTCGCCCACGGTGAACGACGTGCAGGCGTCACCCGCCTCCAGCGGGCACGGGTCGCACGCGTCGCCAATCCCGTCGCCATCCGAGTCCGCCTGCTTGCCATTGTCCATGGGGCGGATGGGGTTGAAGATGGCAGGGCAGTTGTCGACGGAGTCCACCAGCCCGTCCCCGTCCTTGTCCGCGGCGCGAACCTCACCGGTGTAGCTGGTGGAGTTGTTCACGACGGCCGGCCAGCGCGAGTCCAGCGAGGCACGGCGGGGCGAGCACGTCGGCTCGTTCTCCGGCGTACCGCACGCGAACAGCGGGTACTTCGCCGTGGCGCCCGACGTCAGCGCCGCCAGGTTCTTGCCAATCTCGGACTGGAGGCAGACTTCCTTCGAGGCGCCGCACACGTCCAGCGTGTCGCAGGTGTCCGCGCCGCGGAGCCCGGCCATCAGCGCCTGGTCACCGTAGAGCGCCTTGCCACCCCGCATCGTGAGCACCACGTGCTCGGGGTTCGAGGTGATGACCGCGCGGTGCGGCGAGCGAGTGAAGGTCCGCAGCTGGAAGATGGCCAGGTCGGCCACCTTGCCCTCGGCGATGCGGCCCGTCTTCTCGAACGTGTCCACCAGGTCCGACGCGTTCGACGTCACCATGCGCCAGAGGTCCTGGTCGCTGAAGGTCCGCGCGTAGTGCGAGGTGTTGAGGTAGTCCGCGCACTGGAGCTCGCGCAGCAGGTTCATGGAACCGGAGCGCAGCCAGTCGGTGCCCAGCGCGATGGTGACGCCCTGGTTCTTGTAGGCCGACACCATGGCCGTGTCGCCGTACAGCGAGATGTTCGAGCGGGGCGACCAGATGAGGCCGGTGCCGTTCTCCGCCATGACGCGGATTTCCTTCGCCGTCAGGCCGATGCCGTGGATGACGGCGGTGCGCGGCTGCATCACGTTGTTCGGGCCCGTGGACAGGCAGAGGAACTCGTTGAGCGCCGCGGTGGAGATGCCCTCGGAGACGTGCGGCAGGTACGCGGCCGAACGCGGCAGCGAGCTCGTCGTCGGCATCGAGCCGTAACCACAGCCCGACGCAATCATGTTGCCGCTGGTGTCACCCAGCGGGAAGGTGTCGGAGTTCACCACACCCTCGCCCAGACCCTCCTGGAGCGCGGTGTTGTTCACGTCCACGTTGCGCAGCAGACCGGCCTGGCCACCCGCGCCCGCCATGGAGGTGGCGCCCGCCATCATCTGCCGCAGCTCGCCCCAGCGAACGTTGTCCGCGGCGCTGGCCGCGGGGCTGTTAATGCGCGTGTGGCCGTTGCGGCCCGTGCGCCACTCGTGGCGGTGCTCGTAGCGCTCCTCGGTGCCGACGTACGGCTCCATCGGATACGTGATGTGCTCGTGCGGATTCACCAGGCCCGGGGAGATGACACCACCGGGGCAGGACACCTGCGTGGCCTCGGCGGCGCCCGCCGCGGCGGAGCAGTCACAGGCGGCGCACTGGATGATGCCCTGTGCATCCACCAGCACCTGGCCGCCCACCAGCGTCTCGCCGTCCTTCAGCACCACGCCCGTGAAGAGGCGCGCGGCGGAGCCCTGCTGCGTCACCGCGCAGGTGGCGCCGTCGGGAAGCGCGGGCGCGTTGGCCGCGGGGCATTGGGTCAGCGTCAGCGAGCAGTCCGCCTGACAGCCATCACCATCCGCCGTGTTGCCGTCGTCACAGACCTCTTCGCCTTCCAGCTGGCCGTTGCCACATACCGCGGCCGGCGCGGGCGTCCGCGTACAGTCGGACTCACAGCCGTCGCCGTCCACCTTGTTGCCGTCATCGCACTGCTCGCCCTGCTCCACGGTGTTGTTGCCGCAGACCGCTTGCGGGTTGCAGCTCGCACCCTCACAGCCAGGCTCGTCGCCGCATCCGGCGTGGAAGAGGAGGACCGCGCCTAGCGCGGCGAGTAATAAACGTGGGGACATTCGCATCTCGTGGGTCTCCCGGCGGAGCCGGCCGGAGGGAAGGTGACAGGTCCTTGGCACGCGAAGAGCGTACCCCTTGAAACATTTCAGCGACACCTGACCGCACAGGTCCAGTTCCCAAGCGTCCGCGCACGCGAATGTGCCGTGGAGTACGCCGCTCACCTCACCTCAAGTACGGGGTGTTCAACGCCTACCTGTCGGACTGGCCCGCACCCTGCTCTTGACGCACCGCGAGGGCCCTGCGCGCGGGTGCCCCACGCGCTACAAGCCGCCGCACGTTTCAACACCGGGAGCCCACGTCATGGACGTCGCCGTCCTCACCTTCGAAGGCTTGCCTCAACTCGATGCCTTTGACGCATCGCTGCTGCCCGCGCTCGCGGCCCTGGGCGTGGAGGCCCGGCCCGTCGTCTGGGATGACCCGGCCATGGACTGGAAGACGGTGCGGCTGGCCCTGGTGCGCAACACGTGGGACAGCCACCTGCGCCGCGACGCCTTCGTCGCCTGGGCGGACAAGGTGGGCCGCCTCACGCAGCTCCACAATCCCGCGCCCGTGCTGCGCTGGAACACGCACAAGCACTACCTGCGTGAACTGGAGGAGAAGGGCGTGTTGGTGACGCCCACCACCTGGGTGCGCAGGGGCGACACGCTCGATGTGGGCGAGCTGGCGCTCAGGCACGGCTGGGACGCGGTGGTGCTCAAGCCCGCCGTGTCCGCGGGAGCGCTCAAGACGCACGTCTTCCCGCGCGCGGAGGCCCACGCCGCCACCGCCCGGCTGGCCGAGCTGACCCGCGAGGGCGACGTCATGGTGCAGCCCTACCTCACCGCCTTCGAAACGGAGGGCGAGCGCAGCTACGTCTTCTTCGACGGCGTCCTCAGCCACGCGGTGCGCCGGCCCCCCACGCTGCTGGACGCGCCGCGCGGCTTCTCCGAGCCCACCGCCTTCACGCCCGAGGACGCAGCCGAGCTGCGGCTGGCGGAGTCCGTGCTGGAAGCGGTGGGACGTCCCCTGCTCTACGCCCGCGTGGACGTGGCCACCGACAACGCGGGCCAGTCGCGGCTGCAAGAGCTGGAGGCCACCGAGCCGCGCCTGTTCCTGTCGCTCGACGCGGGGGCCGCGGACCGGCTGGCCCGCGCCATCGTCGCGAAGCTGTGAGGCCGGACTACAGGCCGCACACCGCCGGGGCCGCGTTGCGGAAGTGGCACAGCAGCTTCGGCAAGCGCCGCTTCCAGAAGGCCCAGTCGTGCTCGGCGCCGGGCTCGTTCCAGTGGGCCACGTCGTAGCCGCGGCCGCGCAGCGCCTCCACGAACTGCAGGTTGGACTGGCAGTCGTCCCCACCCTCCTCGCCGTCCCGCGTGCAGCCCGCCACCGGCGAGCCGTGGTCCACGTAGAAGCGCACCGGCACCACCGGCTCCTGGCTCGCGCGGACAATCATCGCGTTGCCGTCGTCGCGGTCCACCACGCCGTCATGAGGCCAGAACAGCGTGCCGGACTGGGAGCCCACGAAGCCGAACGTCTCCGGCATCTGGAAACCCGCGTACACGGAGATGAGGCCGCCCAGCGACGCGCCGGCGATGCCCGTCTCCTGCGGGCCCGTCTTCACGCGGTAGGACGCCTCCACGCGCGGCATCAGGTCGTCGCGGATGAAGGCCAGGTAGTCATCCCCGCGCGGCGTGGGCCAGCCCGGCGCGCGCGCGGGCGGGAAGGTGTACTGCGCCAGACGCACGGACTGGTCCGGCAGCGCCACGAAGACGAGCACCGCCGAGTCCGCCGGCCGCGCCGCGTAGTGCGTGTCCGCCGCTTCCGCGAAGGACTCGCGCGTCAGGCTCTCGTTGCCGTCGTGGAGGTACATCACCGGCAGGGACGGGCACTCCGGCCCGTCATACGCCGCCGGCGTGTAGACGAAGACGTCGCGCGCATCCCCCAACACCGTGGCGGGCACGCCGTACCACGCGGTGAGCCGGCCCTTCGCGGCGTCCTGGAGCTCCGGGTAGATGAGCGAGTTGAACTGCCCCACGTCGTGCCGGTTGAAGTCGTCCCACGCGACGTGGCGCGCGCCCGGGTCCGCGATGAAGTCGCCGTCCTTCACCAGCTTGTAGGGCTGCGGGCCGGTGCGCGGCACCTCCACCTCCGCCACGTACAGGTCGGTGTCCCGCACCTGCACCAGCGGCGTGGCCGTGGCGGACCAGCCGTTGAAGTCGCCGGCGACGAAGGTGTCCCGGCCGGCCTCGCCTCGCACGAAGAAGGCCACGCGAGGACGACCCGCCTTGACGTCACTCACCAGGGGCCGGCCGCCCTGCTCCTCCACCTCCGCCACGAAGCGGTCGATGGCCTCCGTGCGCTGCGCGGAGGACGTGGCGCGGCTCATCTCCAGTTGCAGCCGGGTGAGCAGCCTCATGGGCGCGTTGTGCACCGTCGTGCTCCGCTGGCAGGCCCAGGGCTCCTGGGTGCCCGCGTCCGGGCGCGTGCCGGCATCCGGGTACGTCTCCGTGGAGGGAGGCTGCGGCGTGGGAGGCGGTGGGGAATCGTCTTCACAAGCCGCCAGCACGACGGCGGCGCAGAACACGGCGGCGAGCAGGCGACGCATCGAATCTTCCAGGAGGCGGGGATGCCTTGTCCGGGGGACAGGAGGCGGTCGCGGGTGTACTACAGGGGTCGGCCCGGGCGCGAGTGGGGCATCCCACCCGCATCTGGCCATTCGTTGACATCCCCTGGCCCCCCACGCGCACCTTCTCGGGCCGCGACGGGGGAGGAAGGTTATTCAACCCGCATGGCTCGCGCACTGCTGCTCTCGCTGCTCGTGAGGCAGCACATGGCTCTCAAAGAGAAGTTTCGCGCCAAGTACCCACACCCGTGGCTGGTGTGGGAGGCGGGCGCTTGGAATGTCCCCGAAGTGGTGGAGGGCAACGTGGCCGCCACGCGGCTGCCGCTGACGGACCTGCGGGACTGCCTGCCCGCTGGAGACGCCCTGTGCTTCGAACTGGTGGGCCAGACGGACGGCAGCCCGCTGCGGCTGGGCCGGGCCTCGAACAACGCGCTGGTCGTCAATGACGCCACCGTGTCGCGCGAGCAGTTCCACCTGTCCCCCACCCTGGAAGGACGCTGGACGGTGACGCGCGTGGCCGCTTCCCGGACGGTGACGCTGGGCGGCACGGCCCTGGAGCCGGAGCAGCCCACCGTGCTCCAGCCCGGCGTGCAGCTTCACGTGGGTGACGTGCGTCTCACCTTCCACGAGGCGGAGGACTTCGACGAGCGCATTGGCCGCATCGCCGCCCAGGTGCTCGCCCAGACGGCGCCGCCCCGCTGAGTGGGCGCAGGCCCCGCCTCCCAGGGCGGGGCCACCGCGACACCTAGTGCGCGACAGGGCGCTCGCGGCTCTTCTTGCCTGTGTCGCGCTGCGTCCCGGCCGCGGGCTTCTGCCGGGGCGAAGGCAGCGCCTTCACCAGCGGCACCTCCAGCTCGGCGTGCTTGTCCAGGTCCACCATCCGCTCCAGCGGGGCATAGCCGGCCAGCTCCACGCGCAGGCGCAGCGGCGCGGACTCACCGGACACCTGCTTCACCAGCGGCGTCACGCCCAGCAGCTCGCCCGTGTCCAGGCGCAGCACCTGCGCGCCCTCCGGGAAGGAGCGCACCGTGAGCGTGACGGGCGGAAGCAGCTGGGGCGCGGCGGCGGGCCGGCCCACGACTTCGGCCACCTGAGCCACTGGGGCCTCGGCGGGGGCGGGCTCCGGCTGCATGCCGGACCAGGTGACCACCGCGGCCACCACCACCAACGCCGCCGTCCCCACCGACACCACCGCCCGGCGGTGCCAGCGCCCCGTCACCGCCACCCGCACCTTGTGCGTGGGCCGCTCGGAGGCCTCCAGCGCCAGCTCGGCGGGCGCGGGCGTCAGCGCCTGGGCGGACGCGGGCAACAGGAGGAGCGCCGTCGTCACCTCCGCCAGGCTCTGCGGCCGGGCCTCGGGCTCCTTCGACAGGCAGCGCATCACCAGCTCCGCCAGCTGCGGCGGCACGGGCTCGCCGGACGGCAGGTGCGAGGGCAACGGCGGCGGCGGCTGGGTGATGATCTGCACCACCAGATGGCCGAAGGCCGGCGCCTGGAAGGGCGGCTTGCCGGAGATGAGCTCGTAGAGGATGTTGCCCACCGCGTAGATGTCGGAGCGCGCATCCACCGGAAGGCCCGCGGCCTGCTCCGGCGCCATGTACGCGGGCGTCCCGATGATGGTTCCGTCCACCGTCCCGGTGGTGCCCCCCTCGGCGGTGAGCAGCTTCGCCACACCGAAGTCCAACACCTTCACGAAGTCTGGCTGGCCCGCGCGGTGGATGACAAAGAGGTTGTCCGGCTTCACGTCCCGGTGCACCACGCCCACCTGATGGGCCGCGCCGAGCGCCGCGCACACCTGCACCACGAAGCGCTGGATGCGCGCCAGCGTCAGCGGCTCCGCCTGCGCCAGCGAGCTCAGGCTCTGTCCGCGCAGCAGCTCCATCACGCAGTAGACGTGCCCGCCCGTCGCGCTCTCGTCGACGAAGTCGAAAATCTCCACGATGTGCTCGTGGTTGATTTGATTGACGGTGCGAGCCTCCTGGAAGAAGCGCCGCACGAAGCCGCCGTCCCGCGCGTGCTCCGGCCGCAGGACCTTGAGCGCCACCTGGCGCCCCAGCCGCGTGTGCCGCGCCTGGAACACCCGGCCCATGGACCCTTCGCCCAGGAGCTGCTCCAGCTGGTAGTTCCCCAGCGTGGAGCCCTCCTGGAGCTCGTCACTGGCTCGGGGCTCCGCGTCACTCACGGGGGCCTCGGCACTGGACTGCAGGGTCTGCATGAAGGCGTCATCGGAGCCCATGATGAGAAGAAATTTCCATGTCCGAGGCAAACAGCAACCCTGGATCTGCACTCTGTCTTCCCAGGGACGCCACCCACCCTCGGTGAGTGCGGGATGGCGGACATTGACGCACGGGAGCCGATTTCATCACAGACAGACTCCGTTCGCCTGGCAGCGCGGATAATTGTTTTCGCCATCCGACCTGAGGGGCCCGCACTGCGTTTCCGTGGGGCAGTCCGCGCGGTCCGCGCAGTCCACCAAGCCATCCCCGTCATCATCCTCGCCGTTGGTGCAGCTCGCCTCCGTCTTCGAGCCTCCCTCGCACACGCACTCCGGACCACACGACTGGCCGTCGCAGTCCGCGCGGTCCTGGCAATCCGTGAAGCCGTCCCCGTCGTCGTCCTGACTGTTGGCGCAGTCCCGCTCCTGACGGCGCACACACTCGCCATTCACGCAGTCCTGGAGGAAGGAACAATCGTTGTTGCAGGCGCCGCAGTGGCCCGGGTCCGTCTTCAGGTCGAAGTCCTCGTCCGCTGTCCCGTCGCAGTCATCATCCAGGCCATTGCAGATTTCAGTGCCGGGCAGCACCTGCCCCACACATGCGATGCTCATCTCCCGGGTGCAGATGGACTCACCGGCGTGACAGAGACCCACGTCGCGTGTGCCTTCCGGCCCCGTATAGCAGGCGGTCTCCAGGTTATCGACCAAGCCGTCGCAGTCGTCATCCAGCCCGTTGCAGACTTCCGCGGGGTCCGGCAGGCAGCAGTACCGCGGCCCGTTGTCCGGCAGGGACGTGCAGACGTAGCCGTCACCGCCGCAGTCGGCGGTCTCCGTGCACGTGTAGGGCACGTCGTCCGGGAAATTCACCGTACAGCCCACCGCGCCCGCGACGAGCAACAGGCCACACCACACGCGCAGCCGGGATTCGAAGGTCTTCATAGGCTCTAGAAACTCCCGCCGACCATGATGTGCAGGGACGAGGAGGCGCCACCGCCGCTTCCGGGCGCCACGGACGTCGATGCGGGCGCGCTGCGCGCGGGCACCAGCACCAGCCACGCCACGCTGCCCGCCGTCACCGCGCCTCCGCCCACCAGCAGCGCCGTGGCCAGATTGGCCTGGGACTGCGCGTCCAGCCGCTCCTTGCGAGTGACGTCGAACATGCCGTCCCCATCCGCGTCACCCCCGCGCTTCTCCACGTCCTTGGCGGCCATGCCCATCACCACACCCGCCCCCACCGCGGCCAGTCCCACCAGCGCGGTGTAGAGCGCGGGCCGCTTGAAGAGGGACTTGCGAGGCGCCTTCTGGGAAGACGCCACGCCGACCACGGAATCATCGGGAGGTCCATCCGGCGCCGGACCGGAAATCTCCAGCATGACGTCCACGGTCTCGCGCGCGCCGGGCATGAGGTCCAGGGTGCGCGTCTGGGTGCCGTACTCGTCCGCGGACACCTCCACCACCACCGCGCCGGGCGCCTGGCGCACCTCCACGCTGCCCACGCCCACGATGCGCTCGCCCACCTTCACCACCGACTGCGGCACGTTGACGTTCACCGTCAGCATCGCGCGCGGCCGGGCCAACGCCGCCAGGCGCTTGGACAGCATCGCGGCGGCTTCGTTCACGAAGTCCTCGTCGCGCGGGTTGCGCCCCGTCACGAAGTCCTCGTGCACCACGCGGAGGTCCCTGTCGTAGGTCCACGTCCGCAGCGTCCAGCCCGCATCCTCCAAAGACAGACGCGCGGTGGTCAGCAGGTCCGCGTCCAGCAACTCCGCGGGCTCGGCGAAGCACGCGGCCTCCGCGCAGCGCACCGCCGCGTCGTGGCCCTCCGCCAGCCGCTCACGCGTCTCCACCAGGTCCGACGCCTGCGCCACCATGGCGGAGGACAGCGCCCCGCTCGCCAGGGCCTCCAACCAACTCGACGCCTGCTGCGCCCCCGCGCGCTCCGTCGCGTACAGCCCCACCAACGCGAAGCGAGGCAGGAGGTCCGCGTTGGGATTGCTGGGACGCAGGTCCAACCCCATGTCCATTCCCTGCTGTTCGGCGGGGGCGTCCGAGGTGAGGTCCAGGCCCAGCCCACCCTGTTCCTGAGCCCACGAGGGAGCAGCCAGCAGCGCGAGCGCCAGCAGGGCAGTGACGGGAGCAACGGAAATACGCATGGCTCCCTCTTGTATCGCGACGCTCCGCGCAACGGAATGCGGCGCCCGGGGCGCCCCCAGTCCCCGCAAAACCCGTCAACGACGCGCGGCCTGGCTGCCTGCCCTGCGCTCGGCGTGCGTGCGGCTCGTCTGGGGAAGCTTGCCTTGGCCCGGAGGGGTCCGCATCTCCCACTCTATAGCGCAAGGAGACGCACGACATGGCGAATGGGACGCTCTGGATTCTGGTGGGGAACGCAAGCCGGGCCCGCCTCTTCGCGACGGACGCGAAGGCGGAAGAGGACTGGCGGCTGGTGGAGGAGTTCCACCACGACGAGAGTCGGGCCCGTCAGGCAGAGCTGATTGAGCAGGCGGACAACCCCAATGCCGGCACCCTGCACGGCCCGCCGGCGGAGAACGAGCCCAATGGACGAAGGGAGCTGGAGCACGACCGCTTCGCCCGCGAGCTGTCCGTGTTCCTGGACAAGGCACATGACCGGCACGACTTCGACAAGCTGGTCATCGCCGCGCCGCCGGGATTCCTGGGGAGGATTCGCCGCTTGCTGAGCGCCCGGGTCCGGCAGCGCGTCCTCCTGGACGTGGACTCGGACTACTCCAACGTCCCGGCGAAGGAGCTGCCCAACCGGGTGCCTGTCATCTGAGCAGGCAGGCGCGGGGGTGCCCTGGAGACGCGGGGCTCTGGTATAGGACGAGGGCCGACCTTTCTGGGAGGCCCCCGCACGCTGCCCGCCGCGCCACATGGCCCTTTCTCTTCCTGGAACCAAGTCCCTTCGTGGACGCCTCACGCTCTACGCGACGCTGCTGTCGGTCGTCCCGCTGCTGACGCTGACCTGGCTCCATGCCCGCAGCGCGCGGCAGGTGATGGAAGAGCAGATTCACGCATCGCTGCTGAGCGAGGCCGAAGGCGTGAAGGACCTGCTGGAGTCGACGCTGGCCGAACGGGAGGCGAGCGCCCGCGGCTGGGCCGAGGACCCCGCGGTCCGTGCCGCGCTGCGAGGTGACGTGTCGCCCGCCGACGCCATGCTCGGCGTGCTCCAGAGCCGCTACCTCACCCTCAACGGCATCGTCATCTTCGACGACACCGGCCGCGCCATCTCCGCCAACACCCCTGCCCTGCGCGACGAATACCTGCGCCGGCAGGACGAGGTGCGGCGCAGCCCCTGGTTCACGGAGGCCCAGCAGGGGCGCACCAGCAGCGAGGGCATCACCGAGGAGCACCCCATCTTCACCGGCCACGTGCTGTCGCTGGCCTTCCCGGTGCTGGACCCCATCTCCAAGCACCGGATGGGCGTGCTGCTGGCCGCCTTCGACTGGGCGCACGTGGACCAGCTGGTGCAGCCGGCGCTGGCCCGTGCCCATCAGCGCGCCCTGAAGAGCTTCGCGATCACCCTCCAGCGGCCGGACGGCACGCTGCTGTACGACTCGCGCGGCGCGAACGCCCAGGGGAACGACACGCTGCTGGCCGTCACGGCCGTCAACGGCACGGACGTGCGCGACGTGGCAGACGGCTGGCACTTCGTGGCGCGCGTGGACCCGGCGGAGGCCTACGCCCCGGTGGTGCGCGTGAACCGGGTGGCGCTGCTGATGGCGGTGTGCTTCATCGTGCTGGCCGTCGTGGGCGCGTGGCTGCTGTCGCACCGCATCTCCGGTCCCGTGCTGGCCCTGCGCGCGGCGGTGACGCGGCTGGTGAGCGAGGGCGACCTCACGCAGACGCTGGACGTGAAGGCCGGCAACGACGAGGTGGGCGAGCTGGCTGGCGCCTTCGGCCTGCTGGTGTTCCAGTTGCGGGAGACGGCGCAGAGCCTGCACACCGGCACGCGCGTGCTCAGTGAGACGGTGGCGGAGCTGCAGACGGCGTCGACGCAGCAGGAGCGCAACGTGGCCCGTCAGGCCGCGGCCCTCCAGCAGACGCAGGTGACGGCGCAGGAAATCAAGCAGACGTCGATGCTGGCCTCGGAGAAGGCGGAGGACGTGCTCAATCGCGCCTCCGTGGCCGAAGAGGTGGGGCGCGCGGGCGAAGGGGCCATCCGGGACAGCCTGGGCGGCTTCTCTGAAATCCTGTCCCAGGCCGAGCAGATGACGGAGCGCATCGCCCAGCTCAACGAGCGCACGCAGCAGATTGGCGGAATCACCCAGACAGTGAAGGACCTGGCGGACCAGTCCAACATGCTGGCGCTCAACGCCGCCATCGAGTCCGTCCGCTCCGGCGAGCACGGCAAGGGCTTTGGCGTGGTGGCGCGCGAGATTCGCAGCCTGGCGGACCAGTCCATCCAGGCCACGGACCGGGTGCGCGAAATCCTGGGCGATTTGAGCAGCGCCATCCTCTCCACCGCGAAGATGACGGAGCAGGGCTACACGCATATGGAGAACGGCCTGGAGCAGGTGCGCGGCACCGGAGAGCGGCTGAAGGAGCTGGCCGCCATCATCCAGGACAACGCCACCGCGGTGCGGCAGATTGCCGGCGCGGTGAGCCAGCAGAACGCGGGCATCGCCCAGATTTTCAGCGCGGTCACGGACCTGTCCTCCATGATGAACGACACCCAGGAGAGCCTGTCGGCCACCACCCGGGCGGCGAAGCTGCTCCAGGATGTGTCCGAGCAGATGCAGGACGTGGCCCGCGCTTATCGCATCTGAAGGAGCATGCATGGCGCAGGTGAAGGCAGTGCTGCTGGACCTGGGCAACGTCCTCGTCTTCCACGACAACACCCTGCTCTTCTCCCGGCTGGGCGCCCGCGCGGGCCTGGAGGCCGCGGAGGTGGCCCGGCGGCTGACGGGCGCGGGGTGGACGGACGCCAACCGGGGCGTGCTGGGCGCGGAGGGCATCCGCCAGGACGTTTGCCGCGCGCTGGACGTGGACCTGCCCATGGCGGAGTTCGCCTCGCTGTGGAGCAGCCACTTCACGCGGCATGATGCCGTGCTGCCGCGCATCGAGTCGCTGGTGGGCCGGGTGCACCTGGGGCTGGTGTCCAACACCAACGCGCTGCACGTCGCCTACCTGCGTCCGCTGCTGCCGGTGCTCCAGCGCTTCGACAGCGTGGTGATGAGCTGCGAGGTGGGCCACGTGAAGCCGGAGCCGGACATCTTCCGGCTCGCGCTGGCGGGCGTGGGCTGCGCCCCGGAGGAGGCCGTCTTCTTCGACGACCTGGCCGAGTTCGTCCAGGCCGCCGAGGCCGTGGGAATTCAAGGCCGGCTCTTCACCACCGCTGACGCCTTCGACGCGCAGCTCAAGGCCCTGGGTCTATGAAGCTGGGCGGCTACGTCCTCCACCGGAACAACCGGGACACGTTGGAGCCGTGCCTGCACGGGCTGCTGGCGCTCTGCGATGACGTGGTGGCGCTGGACTCCGGGGCCACGGATGGCTCGGCGGAGCTGGTGCGTTCGCTGGGCGCGCGCTCCGTGCCCCATGCATGGCGAGGCTACGGCGCCGCGCGCGAGGCCGCGGTGAACGCCCTGGCGCCCTGTGACTACGTCTTCTTCCTCGACTCGGACGAGCTGCTGGGCCCCGAGGCGGTGGAGACACTGCGCGCTTGGAAGACCTCGTCGCCCACGGAGGCCGTGTACCGGCTGCCCCGCCGCGACTGGGCCGAGCTGGGGACGCACCGCTTCCGCTACCGCACGCAGTGGCGGGCGCGGCTGGTGCGCCGGGACAAGGCCGTGTGGCGGCCGGAGCAGATTGTCCATGAGGCCCTGCCGAAGCTGGCGGGCGGACGCGTCCGCGCCTTCATCGAGCACCGCTTCGCCACGTCGGTGGAGTTCCGCGCGCAGAAGGAGGACCGCTATGCCTTGCTGTGGGCCCTGCGCGCCCATGCCGAGCAGCGCGGCCTCAAGCCCGTGGGCGTGCAGCGCCTGGCGTCCTGGGCGCGCGACTGTCTGCTGAAGGGCGCGCTGTGGCGCGGCGGCGCGGAGGCCTCCCGCCTGGCATGGGCGGTGGCGGGCTACCACGCCACGAAGTACGCGTACCTGCGCGAGCTGCGCCAGGGCCGCTACCCGGAGCTGGTGCAGCTCTACGCGGAAGGCCGCTACGACGCGCTGTTCGCGCGCGTGCGCGACGGCGCGCTGAGCTGACGGCCATGACCAAAGCGTGACGAAATGACCGCACCGCCATGGCCCTGGCGGTGCGCGGGTTCCCTACGGTGGCGTCCTCTCCTCGACGTCCTCCGAAAGGTCTGCTCGTGATGTCCCCTTCCCGTCTCCCCCGGCTGTCGATGTGGGCGGCTTGCTCCGCCCTGGGCCTGCTCGGCGCGTGCACCAGCGTGAACACCGCCCCCGCTGCCGCGTCGCTGTCCGTGCGTGAGCTGAACATCGTCGACGAGCACGGACAGGCGCGCATCCGCATCGCGGCGCCCATGCCCGACCCCAAGGGCCTCAAGCGCGCGGTGAAGGCCTACGGCATCCAGTTCATGAATGCGTCCGGGCAGGAGGTCGGCGGGCTCGGGATGCTCGACAGCATCGGCATCAACGGCCTCTGCTTCGACAGCGAGGAAGGCTACGAGGCGATGTGCATGGGGCTCATCCAGGGCAAGCCCAACATCACCTTCCGGCACGACTGGAAGGAGCGCATCGTCATCGGCGTGGAGGAGGGCGTGGCGAGCATCGTCCTGCATGATGCGAAGGGCACGCCCCACCTGAAGCTCGCGGTGGACAAGGACGGCGCCACCCGGGTCGAAGAGGTGAAGCCGGCCCCCGCGAGCAAGTAGCGCGCTGGGAGGAGGGCTCAGTCGTACTTCGGGATGCCGGGCTCGCTCCGCCCTTCCTCGGTCCACTTCTGGAGCGCGGGCAGCGCGAGCACCGCGTCGCGGTAGGCCGCGCTCACCGCGTCCAGCGCCACGTCATAGGTGACGAAGCGGGTGACGACGGGCGCGTAGAAGGCGTCCGCGATGGAGAAGCGGCCGAAGAGGAAGGGCCCTCCCTGGCCGAAGCGCCCGCGACAGTCATTCCAGAGGGCCTGGACGCGGGCGATGTCCTCCGCCACACCGGGCGCACGGCCCTTGCCCGGGCTGCGCGCGCGCAGGTTCATGTTCATGTGCTGCCGGAGCGCGCCGAAGCCGGAGTGCATCTCCGCGGTGACGGCGCGGGCCACCGCGCGAGCCGCCATGTCCTGGGGCCACAGCTGGGCCTGGGGGAAGGCCTCCGCCAGGTACTCACAGATGGCCAGCGAGTCCCAGATGGTCAGGTCGCCGTGCTGGAGCACCGGCACGCGCTTGCTGGGGGAGTACCGGGCAATCCGGTCCTCGGTGTCCGGAACAGCCAGCGGAATCACCACCTCCTGGAAGGGCTGTCCCGTGTGGGCCAGCGCGAGGTAGGGCCGCAGGGACCAGGATGAGTAGTTCTTCGAACCGACGACGAGTGTGAGCTGGGGCATGGGGCGGCCTCTATAACGCCGCTCGCCCAGGCCCGCCCGCGCTTGTGCGCGTCAGTTCGCCGCGCTCCGGCGCCCCCAGAAGGAACGCATGCGCGACAGCAGCGGCATCCGGCGGCGGTGCTCGGGCGGGTCGATGCGGTAGACGGCCACGGGCAACCGGATGTTCTTCATCTCACCACGGCCCAGGCGAACCGGCGGTGAAGCCAGGCGGCCTTCCACCTGACGCGCCACCGTCTCGCTGACATAGAGCGTGCCAGGGCGTGCCAGCGCCTCGATGCGCGCGGCCAGGTTGACGCCTTCTCCAAACACGTCCCCGTCGCGGTGGACCACCATCCCCAGGTGGACACCCACGCGCAAGATGACCCGGCGCTCGGCGGACACGTCTCCGTTGCGGGCGTCCAGGACGCGCTGCAATTCCAGACCGAAGTCCACCGCCGAGGGGCCTCCCTCGAACTCCAGGAGGAAGCCATCCTCCAGCCGCTTCACCTCGCGCCCTCCATGGCGCGGCAACAACTCACGGACGAGCAGCGCATGCTCATCCCGCATGTCGTTCTGGAGCGATTCGTCACGCCATGAGAGCCCATCAGGGCCTTCAATGCCCGTGAAGAGAATCGCCGATAGTTTCCCGGGTTCTGGAGCCTCCACCACCATCGCGCATCTCCCCTTTCCCCCCGGCACTGTCAGCGATGCTACATCACACAGGGCCCCCGGTCCCAGCCGAGCCCCCCTCTCGGCTGGAACCGGGCCCTGGACGGCCGTCCGCCCCGGGGGGACGCGGCCGCACACGGTGGGTCCACCGGCGATGACAGGCTCCCCCCGAGGGCCCCTTGCCCTCCCTGTGCCCGCATACGCTCGGTGTTGGACATGACATGAACCAGCGTGTCAGTCCTCATCAGGATACGTCTTCCCTGACGCGCCGCACCAACGCCCTGCTGCGTCCTGTCAGGGCGTGTCGGGCCTCGAACTCAGCAGGTCGGGTTCGGTCCGAGTCCTGACAGGGCACGGCCCCACGGTCCTGTCAGGCTGTGACGCCCGCGAGACCATCCTGCTGGCCAGGAGGCTCGGCTGGTCGCCCGAGGGGCGAGGCACGGCCTGGAGCTCGAGGCCCTCTCGGTCATCGCGCCTGACGCCTCCACGTAAGGAGGACGCTACTCCGCGCCAGCAGCGGGCGCGGCGTGCTTTCGGGACGCCTCCGCGCGTGGATCCGGCCGTGGCCACACGGCGAAGGCCACGGCGGCGACGAGCGCCACCATCATCGCCACCGTGAGCGGCGTCAGCTTCCGCTTCGGCTGGGCGGCGAGCACACCTGGCGAGGCGGACTGGGCCACGCCCGCCTTCGAGCGCAGCAACACGGTCGACCCCACCGCGTCCGCGCCTGGCGAGGGCGGCCCATTCCGGGCAGCGACCGGCGCGGAGGGGCCTCCTGCCACGGGCGCCCGCGCGATGGGCGCGGGGACCACCTTCGGTGACGCGGCACCCGCCTGCGCGCCCCCTGCTGGCGGACGTACGGGTGGAGCGTCAGCGCCGCGCGGCAACGGAGCAGGCGCGAGGGGTTTCTCGGGCCCCCGAGACGCCGACACGCCTCCGTCTGGCACCTGGGCCCCGGCCACAGCGCCGTCCCGAGGCGTCGGCTTCCGGGCGCTCGGCCCTGGAGGCGCAGCCGAGGGCGGCCTCGCCACGGGCGAACGGGCGATGGGCGCGGGCACGACGTCCGCGGGCGCCACGACGGGCCGAGGCGGGGGCGCCTCCATCTCCGGCAAGGGCATCGCCTCGGCGATGGTCGCGGCGTCGTGGGACGGAGCCACCGCGGGCACCGGCGCGGACAGGCTGACCGTCTCCGACTCCCGGAAGGGCGGGTTCGCGTCCGGAGGATTCTCGTCGACGTCTTCATCCTCCGTCCCGCGTCCCGAGCGCCGGCCGGGCACCGTCTCCGGCTTCGACTCCGGAGCCAGCTCCACCGCGAGCCGCGGCGTGGTCAGCGGCGTGAGCATTGGCACCTCGCCCATCGTCTGGAGCGCGCGCCCCGTCAGCGCGAAGATGAAGCTGGCCACGTCCGGGAAGCGGTCCTCCGGGCGCTTCTCCAACGACTTCTCCACCGCCGCGATGACGTGGTCCGGCAGGTCCGGCACCAGCGCCTCCAGGGGCTCCGGCGGATCATAGACGATGCGGTAGATGAGCTCCGGAAGGTTGCCGTTGTCCCGGAACGGAAGCCGGCGCGCCAGCATCTCGTAGACGAGGCACCCGAAGGCGAAGATGTCCGTGCGCGGGTCCACCTCGCCGTTCTTCCCGGTGGCCTGCTCGGGCGCCATGTACTGCGGCGTGCCCAGGAGGATGCCGCCCTGCGTGTGCACGCTCTGCGAGTCGATGACCTTGGAGATGCCGAAGTCGAGCAACTTCACGTGCTCCATCATCACGCCGCCCACCTCGGTGGGCACGAGGAACACGTTGCCCGGCTTGAGGTCGCGGTGGACGATGCCCGCGCGGTGCGCGGCCTGGAGCGCCGAGCCCATCTGGCGCGCGCAGGAGAACACCTCCTCCAGCGTCATCGGGCCCTTGCGCAGCCTGCGCGACAGCGGCAGGCCGCGCAGGCACTCCATCACCATGTAGGGCGAGCCATCCTCGAGGCTGTCGAAGTCGAGCACCTCGACGATGTTGGGATGCCCCAGCTTCGAGGCAATCTCCGCCTCGCGCCGGAAGCGCACGAAGGCCTCGGCCCCCATGCCCGCGTCGTGGCGCAGCACCTTGATGGCCACCTGCCGTCCGCGCAGCCGCAGGTGGTTGGCCAGGAAGACGGTCCCCATGCCACCTCGGCCGAGGACGCCTGCAATCTCATAGGTCTCCCTCAGCACCGTGCCGAGGGGAATGTCATTGGGTTTGGAGGGAGCCATGAGTAACCGGTTTTCAGCTTTGAACCGGATTCTATCCTGCTCCCTCTGACATGCCTTGGCCACTGCGGCCAAGGCGTTCAGAAAGCCCAAATCCAATCCACAAGACCTCTCAGGTCTTGAGAACCGCGACTACTTCGCGGGCACGACCGCGGCGTCGCTGGCCGTGCGCAGCTCGTCTACCACGCGCCTGGCCCCGTAGACGTGCTCCAGGCCCGCCAGGATGCCCTCTCCGTGCACGGCGACCGCACGGTTCGTCTCAGGGACGTAGGCATAGCGCCCCCCCAGCGAGTGCAGGTTCCCATCGAAGATGAGCCCCACCACGCGCCCGTCGCGGTCCACCAGGGGCGAGCCGGAGTTGCCGCCGATGATGTCGTTGGTGGTGGCCACGTCGAACGGCGTCTGGGGCGGCACCTTGCCGCGCGCCTTCAGCCAGGTGTCCGGGAGCTTGTACGGCTCCTTGCCGGTGTGCCGCTCATACGCGCCGCCAAAGGTGGTGAGCGCGGCCACGGGGCGGCCATTCTCATCCCAGCCCTTCACCTGCCCAGCGTTGAGGCGGAGGGTGAAGGTGGCGTCCGGATAACCGGAGGTGCCGTACACCGCGAGGTGCGCCTTGGCGATGCGCTCGCCGTTGCGCTTGAGCACCGCCTCCACGGTGTCCTCGTAGCGCTTGCGCGCCGCGCGGGCCTCCGCGTCCACCTTGCGCGCGAAGAGAATCATCGGGTCCTTGGAGGCCTCCACCGCCGCCTTGCCGCCCTTGAGCAGCGCGGCGCGCACCTTCACGTCCCGCAGCTTCGTGCCACGCACCAGGGTGCGCGCCAGGTCGGCGGGCGCCTCGCGTCCGAGCACCAATTGGACGAAGGGGTCATCCGCGCCCAGCGTCTCGCGCACGCGGGTGAGGCCGAACGTCAGCAGCGCCTGGTCCAGCTCGGGCGTCACCGGCGCGTCGCGCAGGAGCTGCTGCTCCAGCGTGGGGAGCTGGGACTGGGTGTACTCGCGCAGCCGCTCCGCGTTGGGCCGCTCCTTCTCCTCGGCCACGCGCACCAGGTGCCGGGCCATGCGGAAGAGCTCGGAGGGATAGGCGTCCCCGGCCTCCTTCATGCGGTAGTCGGGCAGCATGCGGCGGTACGCATCCAACGCCTGGGTGATTTCGTCCCACGCGCCGTCGGTGGCGGCCTTCACCTGCGCGTTGGCGTCCACCTTCTGGCGCAGCGCCGCCTCATCCTGACGCTTGCCGGCCAGCAGCGCCGGGTCCGCCAGCGACTGGTGCCGCCCGCGCAGGGCCTTCAGCCCGTTCTCCACGCCGCGCAGCATGGACCGCGTGGTGCGGTAGCGCTCCGCCGACCCCCCGGCGTACTCGCGCAGCATGCCCCGCAGCTCGGCGAGCTGGAGCAACGTGTACGGCAGGTTGACGTCGCGCTGGAACTCCAGCTCGGCGACGGTCGCCTTGCGCTCGGTGCCACCCGGGTGGCCGGAGACGAAGACGAGGTCACCCTCCTTCGCGCCCTGCTTCGCCCACGGCAGGAAGTGCGGGCTCTTCGCGGGCGCATTGTCCTGCCACACGCGCAGGAAGGCCGCGTCGAAGCCGAAGCGCGGGAAGTTGAAGTTGTCCGGGTCACCGCCAAAGGCGGCCATGGAGAACTCGGGCGCGAAGACGAGCCGCACGTCCTGGAAGCGACGGTACTTGTACAGGTGATACTTGCCGCCGTTGAAGAGCGTCACCACGTCACAGCGCACGTCTCCGGACGTGGCGCAGGCGGCCTCCACCGCGGCCGTCTCCTTCTTCAACGCGGTGTTGAAGGCCGCGCCGGTGAGGCCCTTCGTCGCCGCGTTCATCTTCGCGGTGACGTCCGTCATCTCCACCAGCTGGTTGGCCTCCACCTTCGGGCAGCGCAGCTCCTGCGCGGCGCTCGACGCGTAGAAGCCCTTGGCCAGCAGGTCCTTCTTCGGCGAGGACAGGTCCTCGATGCAGCCGCGGATGCAGTGGTGATTGGTCATCACCAGGCCCTCTGGCGACACGAAGCTGGCGGAGCAGCCGCCGGCCAGTCTCACCGAGCCGAGCCGGACGTGGTCCAGCCACGCCTGCGTGGGCGTGAAGCCGTAGGCATTGTTCACCGTGTCGGAGGGAAAGGCGTCGTAGGTCCACATTCCCTCGTCCGCCGAGGCGGGGAGGGACAGGAGCAGGCCGAGTGCGAGCAGTCTGCGATCCACGTGCGGGCGTCCTTCTGTCATGACTGGGAGTGGGGGTTGCCGGTTCTGAACGTGATGGCCGGCGCGCGTCAACCCCCGAGCGGAGGGTGCATTCCCCACGGGTATCATGCGCCGCGTCAGATATGGTGCGGGCAATGCCAGGCAAGCATCGCGTCTACCTCGTCCCCGGTTTCTTCGGCTTCATCAACCTGGGCGAGCTCATCTACTTCGGCCACGCCCTGGACTATCTGAAGGACGAGCTGGCCCGCAGGCAGGTGGAGGCGGAGGTCATCATCGTCCTCTCCCACCCCACGGCCTCCATCCGCACGCGCACCGCGGACCTGCTCAAGGCCGTACAGGAGACGGCGTCCGGAGACGACGGCCCCATCCACCTCATCGGCCACTCGACGGGCGGGTTGGACTCGCGCCTGTTCGTCAGCCCCGGCGCGCAGGTGGCGGAGGGCGTGGACCTGGAGCCCTTCGCCAGGCGCGTGCGCACCGTGACGTCCGTGTCCACGCCGCACGCGGGCACGCCGCTGGCCACGTTCTTCATGGGCCTGTTCGGACAGCGCATCCTCAAGCTGCTGTCCCTCTTCACCGTCTACGTGCTGCGCTTCGGCAGGCTGCCCCTGCGCGTGGTGTTCCGCTTCGGCCACCTGCTGGCGCGGGCGGATGACCAGCTCGGGTGGAAGCCCACGCTGCTGGACCAGCTCTATGACCAGCTCCTGGGGGACTTCTCCTCGGAGCGCCGTGACGCGGTGTCGAAGTTCCTCAGCGACGTGGGCAACGACACCTCGCTGATTCCACAGCTCACGCCGGAGGGCATCGACCTGTTCAACGCCAGCACGCTGGACCGGCCCGGCGTGCGGTATGGCTCGGTGGTGACGCAGGCGCGCCCGCCGTCGCTGCGCACGCGCATGGCGGCGGGGCTGGACCCCTACGCGCAGCTCACGCACACCATCTACGCGCTGACGTACGGGCAGACGCAGCGGATGCCGCTCACCGCGCTGCCGCTGCACACGCCCGCGCAGACGGCGGCGCTGGTGCAGGCCTATGGCGCGATGCCTGGACCCACGGCATGTGACGGCATCGTCCCCACGCGCTCGCAGGTGTATGGCCGGGTGCTGGCCGCGGTGCGCGCGGACCACCTGGATGCGATTGGCCACTTCGACCAGCCCGCGCACCAACCACCGCACGTGGATTGGCTCATCTCCGGCTCCGGCTTCCGCAGGCCCCAGTTCGAGTCGACGTGGAAGAGCATCGTCGACTTCCTGCTGGAGGACGAGCGCCCTGTCTTCACGGGGTCGTGACGACCGCGAAGACCTCCACATCGGCACGGTCAGTAGACGCCCATCAGGTGAATCTGCACGCGCGGATTCCCAAGGTATTCCTCCAGCCGCCATCGGCTGCGCATGCCGTCATCACGAATGCCCAGGCCGCCTCCGGGCTTCGGCGCCTCCGCGCTGGCGAGCGCATCCCGGAGCTGGGACACGGCCCAGGAGTCGAATTTCGGGTCGCCGGAGCCTTCAATCACCTTGAGGTCGAGCAGCTTCCCGTCGCGCGCCTGCCAGACCTCGACGATGGCCGCGAGCGCGAGCACCGGCGTGGTGACATCCACCATGTACATGTTGGCCGCGCGCCCGGCCTCGACGGCCGCTTGCATGCGATTGCGCTGCTCCAACCGGTGGTCCCGGGGCTCGGCGGCGATGGGCGTGCCTGTCTTTCCGAAGCGCGCAATGGCATCCACCTGCTCGCGCTTCATTCGTGAGCCCAACACCTTCAGGTCCGGGGGTGGCGGGTTCACCAACTGCTTCGCGAAGCCTTCCCGCAACTTCGCGAAGTAGGGATGCGTGGCGCCGCTCGACGCGCGCGCCGTGGCCGCGGCGTCCTGGGCCCAGCCGTCCACACGCACCCGGGCCTCCTCGGCCTGCCGGGCCGCCAGCGCCTTCGGGTCGGGGCCTTCGCCAGGGCGGAGCGTCCGTCCCGTCGAAGGGGGGCCGCCGCCCAGCAGGCCGCCTCCCAGCAGGCCCTGTGGCTCCAGGTTGGGACGCTGCTGTGGGTGAGGAACGTCGCGAGGGACGTCTTGCGCCAGGGCTGGCGGTGGCTCGCTGGAGCCCGCTGGAGCGGCATCGGACGGAGGTTCCTCGGACGTGTTGGGGGGCTCCGTCGTGGTGGGGCGCGGACGCTCCACGTGACGAGGCGGGTCCTCCTTCTTCGGAGGCAGGCGCGGGGGGGCTTCGTCAGGAGGCGGCTGGCGGGGCTCCGGCGCTGGCGGCTCGGGGGGAGGCGTCACGTCCTGGTAGACGACCTCCATCTCGACGGCACGTGGTTCCACGCGGCGCTTGCGGTCGTTGGGCTCGCTGCCCGACAGCGCCACGAAGAGCGCGACGTGCAGGAGCCCCGACACCAGGAGCATGAAAAACGGTTGAGCGCGCCGCGACACAGCGGACAGCTTGCCTCGACGGGTCACCACAGTGAAGCAGCCCCTTTTGACGGGGCCGTCCCGAACTTCAGTGCCGTCGCCGCCTGGCCCCAGCGCAAGGGGGCAACCCGACGCCGCCTCAGGCCTTCTTCATCACCGCCAGGAAGCGGGCATCCGCGATGTGCGTGCCCTCGAAGTCCTCCAGGCGAACGGGAATCCACTCCTGGGCCTTGTCCCCCTTCTGCCGGAGCGCCGCGTCCAGGGTGTTGAACACCTCGGGAGACGGCTCGCAGATGGCGCGCACGCCGCCCTTCGCCTTCGCCTTGAAGGACACCTGGAGTTCGTTCACCAGCGCCAGGTAACGGCCGGGCGGGAAGCGGCGGAAGAGCCACACGCCCATGGTCAGCTCCATCACCGTCACCTGCACGCCCAGGTACACGCTGCCCACGTGGTTGCGCGTGCGCCGCTTCAGCGGCACGGACACCCGGGCCCGGGCATCCGATGCGTCCTCCACCCGGACGCCCATCACCGAGGACAGCGGGATGATGTTCTTCACCGCCACCGTCAGCAGCGCATTCGCCGCGCTGGGAGATACCTGGCGCAGCCGTTCCACGAGGTCGAGAGCAAGCATGGTCCGCCCATCATACCGACCGTGAGCCCGCCCGCCTGCCCCCCAGGCGCCACGCACGGGCTGGCATTCCCGGCAGGAATCCCCACCTTGGAATGACCTTCTGGAGGAACCGCGCACCATGAACTTTCCAAGCCATGTGAATCTCCCCACCGACGCACGTGAGGAGCTCATCGATTCGCTCAACACCCTGCTGGCCGACGCCATCGACCTGCATTGGCAAATCAAACAAGCGCACTGGAACATCCGCGGCCGGCACTTCTACAGCCGCCACGAGCTGTTCGACGACCTGGCCAAGCACGTCCGCAAGCAGGCCGACGAGTTCGCCGAGCGCGCGGGCACCCTGGGCGGCTACGCCGAGGGCACCATCCGGCTGGCGGCCAAGAACAGCGAGCTGCCCGAATATGACCTGAAGGCCGTGGACGGTGACGACCACCTCAAGGCCCTGGTGGACCGCTTCGCCCGCTACGGGGCCAGCATCCGCAACGGCATCCACCGCTCCGACGAGCTGAACGACCCCGTCACCTCCGACCTGCTCACCCAGACGCTGGGCGAGGTCGAACTGGACCTGTGGTTCCTGGAGAGCCACCTGCACGGCGAGCCCCGCGCGGGGGCGCGCCGCGGGGGGGACGTCCGGCCCCAGGACACCACCGCCAGCCCCTCCAACGCCTGAACGGAGCGTTGACCACCGGAAGGCCCCCGCGCGCCTGCTCAAGAGCAAGCGCGCGGGCGGGCTCCAGCGTATAGAAGGCGTCCTTTCGCGACGGAGGACGCCTTTTTGACTTCACAGACGCGCATGGATGGGAAGGTGTGCCTCATCACCGGGGCCACCGGCGGCATCGGCCTGGAGGCCGCCAAGGCGCTCGCGCGCATGGGCGCCACGGTGGTGCTGGTGGGCCGGGACGCGGGCCGCACCGAGGCGGCCGTGGCCGCCGTGAAGGAGGCCGCCCCCAGCGCCCAGGTGGACTGGCTCCGCGCCGACCTCGCCTCCCTGAAGTCCGTGCGGGAGCTGGCGCAGACCTTCCGCTCCCGCTACCCGCGCCTGGACGTGCTGCTCAACAACGCGGGGCTCATCATCGACCGGCGGCAGGTGACGGAGGACGGGCTGGAGGCCACCATGGCCACCAATCACTTCGCGCCCTTCCTCCTGACGAACCTGCTGCTGGACGTGATGAAGGCCACCGGCCCGGCCCGCATCATCAACGTCTCGTCCGATGCCCACGCCGCGGGCAAGCTCGACTTCGATGACCTGCAGAGCGAGCGCGGCTTCATCGGCTTCCGCGTGTACGGCACGTCGAAGCTGGCCAACATCCTGTTCACCCGCGCGCTGGCGAAGCGGCTGGAGGGTACGCAGGTGACGACCAACGCCCTGCACCCCGGCGTAGTGCGCACGGGCTTCGGTCACAACACCCAGGGCTTCTTCCGCCACCTCGTCAAGCTGGGCGCGGCGTTCATGATTTCGGCGGAGAAGGGAGCGCGGACGTCCGTGTATCTGGCGTCCTCGCCCGAAGTGGAGGCAGTGTCCGGGCAGTACTTCTACAAATGCCGTCCGAAGAAGCCGTCCTCCGCCGCGCGGAACGACGCGCTCGCGGAGCGGCTCTGGCAGGTGAGCGAGCAGCTCACGGGAGTCAAGGGATGATCGACCTCTACACGTTCGCGACGCCCAACGGGCAGAAGGTATCCATCGCCCTGGAGGAGCTGGGCCTCCAGTACAAGACGCACGTGGTGGACATCACCAAAGGCGAGCAGTTCAAGCCCGAGTTCCTGGACATCAACCCCAACAACAAGATTCCAGCCATCGTCGACCACGCGACGCAGGACCACCGTCCGCTCAAGGTCTTCGAGTCCGGCGCCATCCTCATCTACCTGGCGGAGAAGACGGGCCAGTTGCTGCCCTCCAACCCGCGCGGCCGGGCGGAAGTGATGGAGTGGCTGATGTTCCAGATGGGCGGCGTGGGCCCCATGTTCGGCCAGCTCAACCACTTCGCCCGCTTCGCCCCCAAGAAGGTCCCCTACGGCATCGAGCGCTATCACGCCGAGTCCCGGCGGCTCGTCGGCGTGCTCGACGGGAAGCTGGGCTCCGGGGATTACGTCGCGGGTCGCTACTCCATCGCGGACATCGCGCTGTATCCCTGGGTGGCCAGCACCCGCGCGTACTTCCCCGAGCTGTTCCGGGGGTCCAGCAACATCGTGCAGTGGCTCCACCGCGTGGGCAGCCGGCCCGCCGTGGAGCGCGGCATGAAGGTCCCCCAGCTCAAGTAGTCCCACGCAGCTTCCCCGAAGCGCGGTGGCTGGATGGCCGCCGCGCTTCCATGTGTTCTTCCCCGTCATGGCCACGCTCGAACAGCTCCGCTTCGACAACACCTATGCCCGCCTGCCCGCTGGGTTCGGCGCGCGCGTCCACCCCAGTCCCTTTCCTGACGCGAAGCTGGTGAGCGTCAACCCCGCCGCCTTGAAGCTCCTGGACCTGACGCCCGAGGAGGCGCAGCGGCCGGAGTTCGTCGCGGCGATGGGAGGCGCGAAGCCCCTGCCGGGAATGGAGCCCTTCGCCATGGTGTACGCGGGGCACCAGTTCGGCGTGTACGTGCCCCGGCTGGGCGACGGCCGCGCCCTGCTGCTAGGCGAGGTCCGCGACGCCGCCGGGGCGAAGTGGGACTTGCACCTCAAGGGCGGCGGGCCCACGCCCTTCTCGCGCGGAGGTGACGGACGCGCGGTGCTGCGCTCCACCATCCGCGAATACCTGTGCGGCGAGGCCATGCACGGCCTGGGCATCCCCACCACGCGCGGCCTGGGCATCCTCGGCAGCCAGGCCCCGGTGTACCGCGAGGCGGTGGAGACGGGCGCCATGCTGGTGCGCATGGCGCCCTCGCACGTGCGCTTCGGCACCTTCGAGTTCTTCCACTACACCGAGCAGACCGAGCACGTGGCCACGCTGGCCGACCACGTCATCACCGAGCACTTCCCCCACCTCGCGGGCCAGGAAGGCCGCTACCCGCGCTTCTACGCGGAGGTGGTGGAGCGCACGGCGCGGCTGATTGCGCAGTGGCAGGCGGTGGGCTTCGCGCACGGGGTGATGAACACGGACAACATGTCCATCCTGGGCCTCACGCTGGACTACGGGCCCTTCGGCTTCCTGGACGACTTCGAGCCGGGCTTCATCTGCAATCACTCCGACGACCGGGGCCGCTACGCATTCGACCAGCAGCCGCGCATCGGCCTGTGGAATCTCGCGTGTCTGGGCGAAGCGCTGCTCACGCTCATCTCGGAGGATGAGGCCCGCGCCGCGCTGGCCACCTACCAGCCCACCTACAACGCGCACTTCATGGACCGGATGCGCGCGAAGCTGGGCCTGCGGGAGACGCGCGACGAGGACCGCGAGCTGGTGAGCGACCTGTTCGCCCGCATGGCCGAAGCCCACGTGGACTACACGCGCTTCTTCCGCGCGCTGGGCCACTTCGCCTCGGCGAACGGCGCGGACACGCGTCCAGTACGTGACTTGTTCTCCGCCCCCGAGGGCTTCGATGCCTGGGCCGGGCGCTACCGGGCGCGGCTGGCCGCCGAGGGCAGCATGGACGCAGAGCGCCACGCGCGCATGACGCGGGTGAACCCGAAGTACGTGCTGCGCAACTGGGTGGCGCAGGAGGCCATCTCCCGCGCGGAGGCCGGGGACTTCTCGCTCGTGGACCGGCTGCTCGGCGTGCTGTCGGACCCGTTCGCCGAACACCCCGACGCGGAGTCCTACGCAGCGGCGCCTCCCGCCTGGGGCCGGCACCTGGCGGTGAGCTGCAGCTCCTGAGGCCGAGCCACGGACGAAGGTTGAAGAAGCGAAGATTCCGCCCAGCCACGGTTGCCGGAACACGCGGCAGGCGCAACCTTTGCTGTCTATGGTGACGGACCTCACCCGGTTGCCCCTGCGAGGGAAACAAGGCGCCTTTCACGTCATCGTCGAGTCTCCCCGAGGCTCCACGCTGAAGCTCAAGTACGACACGGCGCTCAAGGCCTTCAGCCTCTCACGGCCGCTTCCCAGGGGCCTGAGCTATCCCTTCGACTGGGGCTTCATCCCCTCCACCCAGGGGCCGGATGGGGACCCACTGGATGCGATGGTGTACTGGGACGACGCGAGCTTTCCCGGCGTGGTGCTGCCCTGCCGTGCGCTCGGCGTGCTCCAGGTGGAGCAGAACACGGGCGACGGCGGACGCGAGCGCAATGACCGCATCCTCGCCGTTCCCATCACCCCGTCCCGCGCCGGACACCTGACGGACTATCAGCAAGTGCCACAGCGCGAGCGAGAGGAGTTGGAGCACTTCTTCCTCGCCGCCGTGCGCTTCGAGGACAAGGACGCGCGCATCCTGGGCTGGGAGGGGCCGGAGGGTGTCGAGCGGATGCTCCGCCAACACGCACGCACGGAGGAATAGATGGCCCAACCCACGCCCATCCGAGGGCTCGGGCCCGACAGCCGCCTGGGAGACGCCGCGCGCCGCATCCTCGCGGGCCGGCTCGCGGACGTTCGCAAACCGGAGGCCGGCTTTCAGGACGCCGTGGATGACGAATCTGTCCATGACATGCGTGTGGCCACCCGGCGGCTTCGCGCCGCCCTCAAGGTGTTCCGCTCCCTGGGCGGTATGAAGAAGCTGGAGCGCGACGTGAAGCGCATCCAGGACGCGCTGGGGGGCGTTCGGGACGTGCACGTCCAGGCCGCATGGCTGGAGAGCGTGGCCCGGAAAGCGAGCAAGAAGCCCCAGGTGCGCGCCGGCATCCAGACCCTGCGCAAGAAGCGGCTGTCCGAGTTGGAGACGCACGAGACGCGCCTGCACGCGGAGCTGGAGCGCTGGGTGGACAGGACGGTGCCGCGGCTCTTGCGCAAGCTGGACGGGCTCAATGACGGGCACCGCTTCGCCGGCCGCCGCGTCCGGGGCGCGCTGCGCCAACGCCTCAAGCGCGTGCAGAAGCGAATCGACACGTACGTGGACGCGGCCGACGCGGCGTCCGCCCACGAGCTGCGCAAGGAGCTGAAGCGGCTGCGCTACGAGCTGGAAATCTTCCAGCCTGCCTTCCGCCGCACCCTGGACGCGCTGCTGGAGGTGCTCGTGCCGCTCCAGGACGGCCTGGGAGAGCTGCACGACGCCGACGTGCGCCTGGAGCTGTTCGAGCGGCTGGCCGCGGAGTCGGCGCCGCGCGAGCGCAAGTCCGCGCGGGCCCTGCTCCCCCTGGTCCGGGAGGAGCGAACGAAACGCGCGGCGGAGATTGCCCGCGAGGTCCAGCGGTGGCGCACGGAAGAGATTCCCAAGCGCTTGCGCCGCATGTTGACCTGAGTCCCTGTCAGCCGCCGCGCCTCACGGCTCCTGCGGGCCCCCAGGGCCCGGACAGTCTGTCTCATCATTCATCGCGCATTCCGTTACATGTAATTGAAGGGCATGGCGACGGAGAGCGTATGGATGAGCTGCTCGGTCTCCGCATAGGGCCTGCGCGTGAAGACGTTGAGGTAGCCCACCTCCACGGTGGAGTGGTCCCCGTACTTCCAGCCCGCACCCACGAACACGCGGTTCATGTCGAAGCCGGCGCTGGGGCCATTCGCCACCGAGCTGAGGTGGTAGAAGACCTCATCCCAGACAATCAAAGACAGCCGCCCCTCCGCGGCCACGGGGTGCGCACCGCGCAGCATGACGCGGCCCCGGTGGGAGACCTCCGTCGTGCCGGGCAGGAAGCGCTGCTCCAGACGGGCGCGGAGCGTGCCCCGGACCTGGCCGAACTTCGGCGTGTAGAGGAACTGCTGGAAGAGCCGGCTTTCGCCCTGACGCAAGGCCGGGTCGCCCTCCCAGCGCCACGATGGAAACCAGCCCTGCCCCAGCCACAGCGACATGTCCTGGGCCAACCGCACACCTCCCGCCGAGCGGAAGACGGCGCGGGCGTCGTCCTTGCCGAAGCGCGGCTGGGCTTCCAGATAATAGAGGAGGTGTTCCCCGATGCCCCCCTGCGCCGACACCGTGTACCAGAGCTGAGCTTCCGCGCGGACGGGACGGGCCTCCACGGAGTGGAAGGGGATGACGAGCAACAGACCGATGAGGGGAAGCCAATTCTCCGTGCGCATGATGCGAATGCCTAGAGCACGACATGCGCACTGGCTCAACTGGGCAAAGCGCGAGTGCGGTCTGACCGACGATGCCGCGGCCGCTTCGCACACCCCGAGGCCGGAATGGCGCGTCCGCCCTTCACCGTGGGGGAAGGACGGACGGTCCCTGTCGCCTACTGCGTGGGCTGCTGGGAGCCCGGGGTGGACTGGCCGCTCTCCGGCGCGGCCGGCGCCGTGGGCTGGACCTGGGAGGTCGCCTCGATGCGCACCGCCTGGGGCTCTCCGCTCTGCTCGTCGGTCCGGTACGAGGCCCGGACCTGACTGCCCTCCTGGATTTCCCCAGCGCTGGCCTGGCGCCCGTCCACCATGACCTGCGTCTGCGGTGACACCTGCAGGCGCAACTGCGGCTCGCCCTGTGAGCTGAGCAGCAGCTCGTCATCATTTGCGCGCAGCACCTCACCGACGATTTGCTGCTCCGAGCCCTGCTGAGCCTGGGCCCCCTGCTGCTGCTGCTGCGCCTGGGGCGCGGGCGCCGCGGCCACTGGCTGCTGGGTCTGCTGACGAAGCTGCTCGGACTGCTGACGAGCCTGCTGGTTCTGCTGCGCCAGCGCGTCGCTCTGCTGTCGCTGAGCCTGCTGTGCCTCCTGCTGGGCCTGCTGCGCCTCCTGCTGGGCTTGCTGCGTCTGCTGCTGGGCGCGCTGCTGGGTCTGCTGGGCCTGCTGCGAGGCCGACTGCGCCTTGGCCTGGGCCTCCTGGTACTCCCGCTGCTTGTTCTGGAGATCCTGCTGGGCGTCGGCGGCCTCTTTCTGCTGACTGCTCGCCTGCTCCTGAGCCTTGCGAGCTGAGTCAAAAGCGTTCTCCGAGCGCTGCTGGGCCTGCGCCACCTGGTCGTTCACCGTGGGCTGCCCGCTTGCCTGCCCTTGGGTCCCCCGGTCGCGTTCTTCACACGCCGTCCCCAGCGTCAGCGCCGCGGCGCCTGCCAACAACCATCCCGCGCGAAATCTCATTGGCTGCCTCCCGTCTCCATGCACGTCCCAGAGGAAAGATGGCGAGCGGCGTCCTCGCGCCAACCCGCATCCAATCCAGGCGTCCGCCCTCCTGGCCGCCCTCCTCCCACGGGTTGGTGCACGAAGCGCTACCCATGGATGGGGTTTAACGGTAAGGGGCGCCCCCCATGCGTGCGTGCGGACTCGATTTCGGAACCAGCAACACCGCCGCGGCCCTGCCTGACGGCACGGTGCTGTCCCTGCAACCCCATACCTCGGAGGCCCGTCTCTTCCGCTCCGTCCTCTTCTTCCCGGACGACGAGCAGGACATCTACGCCGGCGCCGACGCCATCCAGCGCTACCTGGAGGACAACACCGGACGCTTCATCCAGTCCGTGAAGTCCTTCCTCCACTCCAACTCCTTCCGCGCCACCCAGGTGAAGGGGCGCACCTACACCATCGAGGAGCTGGTGGCCGTGCTGCTGCGCCGCGTGCGGGACGCCGCCGCGAGCTCCATGGGTGGCGCGCCCGAAGCCGTCGTGCTCGGCCGGCCCGCCGTCTTCACGCCGGACCCGGAGGCGGATGCCCTGGCCCAGCAGCGCCTGCTGCGCGCCGCGGAGCTCGCCGGCTTCCAGCACGTCCAGTTCCTCATCGAGCCCATCGCCGCGGCGCTCGCCTATGAGGCGCAGCTCACGCGCGACGAGCTCGTGCTGGTGGCGGACTTCGGCGCCGGCACCACCGACCTCACGCTGATGCGCCTGGGCCCCAGCCGCCGCGGCAACCCGGACCGCCGCCAGGACGTGGTGGGCTCCACGGGCGTGCGCATCGGTGGTGACCGCTTCGACGCGGAAATCATGCGCCACAAGCTGCTGCCCCGCTTCGGCGCGGGCTCCACCTACCAGGTGCGCGGTTTCAGCGACAAGCGGCTGCCCATTCCCCAGCACATCATGGCCAAGCTGCTCACCTGGCACGAGATGTCCTTCATCCGGGAGAAGTCGACCCAGGAGCTGCTGGAGACCATGCTCAACACGAGCGACCGCAAGGCCGAAATCCAGGCCCTGTACGACCTCGTCATGGACAACCTGGGCTACCGCCTCTTCCGCGCCATTGAAGCGGCCAAGGTGCGCCTGTCCCAGGAAGACACGGCCACGGTGGACTTCGAGGAGGCCCGCATCACCCTCCACGAGCCCATCACCCGCGAGGAGTTCGAAACCTTCAGCCAGCCGCTGCTGGACGAGCTGGACGCGTGCACCGCGGGCCTGCTGGAGAAGCACGCGGAGGCGAAGGACATCGACGCGGTGTTCCTCACCGGCGGCTCGTCACAGATTCCCGCGGTGCGCCAGCTCTACATGCGCCGCTTCGGCGAGGGGCGCGTGCGCACCGCGGATGCCTTCACCTCCGTGGCCGAAGGGCTCGGGCGCGCGGCGGCGCACCTCTCCGTCTGAGCCGGACGCCCGGGGCGGGGCCTACGGGCCCACGTCCACGGTGCGGCTGAGCCACCCCACCCCGCCCCGGGCGTCCGGCTCAGACGGAGAGG
>NZ_VHLB01000072.1:0-44467 GCF_006547365.1 Myxococcus sp. AB056
GGGCGGGGGTGGGGAGCGGCTGCGGGTTCATGGCGGTCCTCTATAACGCGACCGCTCGCCTACCGCGAAGGCGCAGGGAAAGCTTCCCGGAAGAAGCGGCGGGCATTCTCGGTCGTCTGCCGGGCGACCTCCTCGACGGGCTCTCCCCGGACGCGGGCCATGCCCTCCAGGATGTGGGGAAGGTAGCCCGGCTCGGAGCGCGTCCCCCGGTGGGGCGTGGGGGCCTGGTCCGGGGCGTCCGTCTCCGCCATCAGCCGGTCCAGGGGGATGGCCCGGAGCGCCTCCAGGGGCTTGCGGGCCTCCGCCCAGGTGACGGGGCCCGCGAAGGAGAAGTGGCAGCCCTTCTGGAGATAGAAGCGCGCCAGCTCCACGCCGCCGCTGTAGCTGTGCATGAGCAGGCCGGCCTCGGGGAGGGGCTCCTCCTTCAGCAGCTCGATGAGGGCTGGGTGCAGCCGGTGACAGTGCATCAGCACGGGCAGGCCGTGCTTGCGCGCCAGCGCGAGGTGCCGCTTCAACACCGTCACCTGCCGTTCCAGCGGCGCGCCCGGGAGGCTGGGGCCGTCCAATCCGCACTCACCCACGGCCGCCGCGCCGCCCTTCGCGAGCAACGCGTCCAGGTGCTCGAGCACGGCGTCGTCCTCTTCCGGGGGCATGTCGGGGAGGAGCTGCGGGTGGATGCCCAGGCCCACCTGAAGGCGGGCATCCTGGCGGGACATCTCCAGCAAGGGCTCCCAGTCATGCGGGCCCACGCCAGGGATGACGATGCCGTGGAGGCCCGCGGCCCAGGCGCGTGAGAGGACTTCCGTCCTGTCGGCATCGAAGCGGGAGGCATCCAGGTGGCAGTGGGTGTCTATCATTGAGCAGGCAGCTCCCTTGGGCCGTTCATTCAGGAACACGCTGTGTGCTCCCGCGCATCCGGGTCAGCGCGCCCGGAAAGGCTGACGGTATACGCGCCCTCTATTCTCCGGAGGGTTTCCATGACCAAGCGTGTCGTTATCAGCGCGCTGTGTGGCGTGCTGCTGGTGCTGTCGACGGGGTGCGGTGACGAATGTGTCGATGTATTCGACTGCCGCAGCGACAAAGGGCCCCCTCCGGCGGGGAAGGATTGGACGTGCCGCTCGGGCAACTGTGAGCTGCGCGATGTCCAGCAGCCGCCCGGGGAGGACGCTGGGACGGAAGAGGACGCCGGCACCGAGGGCGACGCGGGCACCGAACAGGACGCGGGCACTGAAGGGGATGCCGGCACGGACGCGGGCACGGCCGACGGCGGTGGCGTGGTCGTCATCGGCACGGGGGCCAAGGGCGATGCTTGCACCTCGTCCGCCGACTGCGCCGCGGGCCTGCGCTGTGAGGGCACGGCGGAGGCCATGACGTGTCAGGCGCTGCACGTGGCCTTCACGGCCATGGACGACACCGACGAAATGGCCGCGGTGGTGACGCGCTTCGATGAGCCGGAGCCCACGCGGCTGTCGGACGCCGAGGTGAACAGCCTCTACCCGCGCTGGAACCCGGCCGGCAACCGGATTGCCTTCGTCCAGGGCGCCACCGAGACGGGCACCTCGACGGGGAACCTGGCCGGTGAGCTGGTGGCGCGCGACGTGCCGCTGGTGGCGGGCGCGCCCACGATGCTCGCCAACGGCACCACGGGCAGCACCGAGGGCTTCCTCTACCTGGAGTGGGAGCCGGGGGATTCCCTCCTGTACGTTCGCCGCGCGGGCGACAGCATCTCCGGCATCTCCCGCGTCCCGGCCGAGGGCGGCACGGTGGAGCAGGCCACCGCGACGGGCTCCTCCCCGGACTGGCGCAATGGCAACACGTTCGCGTTCAGCACCGCCACCGTCGGTATCTCCACGGCCACCGTGGGCGGCACGCCCACGCCGCTGGCCATCGCGGGCGCCACGGCGGAGCAGCCGCACTACAACCGCGTCAATGACCAGCTCCTGTTCCTCCGTCCGGATGACACGCGGCCGGTGGGGCTGAACGCCGCGCTCTACATCGTCCCCGTGGGCGGCTCCGCCGTGCAGACGATTGCCGAGTTCAGCACGGCGGCCGTCGAGGGTGGCTCGGTGGATTCCTACATCGCCAACCCCACCTGGGCGCCTGATGGCAGTTGGGTGGCGTACGTGCGCGCCTACTTCTTCAACCCCACCACGGGGGAGCCGGTGCTCTGCGGCGCCGGTACCTCGCCCTGCGCTGGCGACCCGGGCAACATCATCTTCCTGC
This sequence comes from Myxococcus sp. AB056, assembly GCF_006547365.1. Lineage (NCBI taxonomy): Bacteria > Pseudomonadati > Myxococcota > Myxococcia > Myxococcales > Myxococcaceae > Myxococcus > Myxococcus sp. AB056. The sequence continues at coordinate 2,224 of NZ_VHLB01000072.1, forward strand.
GCCGCATCAACCCGGCGGACGGCACCCCGGTGGGGGATGAGGTCAGCTTCGCCGAAGGCGCCACGCTCCCGTCGTTCTCTCCGGATGGCCACTACGTGGCCTACATCCAGGCGGGGCAGCTCTACGTCCAGCAGATTGATCCGGCGGCGGGCGCGAAGGTGGGGGACCCCATCGTCCACCCGCTGGGGGACTACACCCTCCAGACGTCGCGCGGCGATGACCACCGCCCGCGCTGGCAGCCCCGGTAGCCCCAGGCTGCTGACGGCGTGAAGGCCCAGGCCCGCGTCTCCTCAGGGGACGCGGGCCTTCGTCGTTTCCGGGATGGCGCGCGGTGCCTTGTCTCCGCGCGAGATGCGGCATAGGGAGGGGCGCGCGGGCCCACCTCTGGGTCCGTCCACCGGAGGACCCGCATGAGGCGCTTTCTTGTTCCTGGCTTCCTGCTCTTCACCGCCTGCGCCACCGCGCCGGCTCACCGCCTGGACGAGGGCAGTGGTGGCACCGTGGGCGAGGAGCCACAGTCGCTGGCCGCGCCTGTGCGCCTGGAGACACGCTCCGGCAGCTTCCTGGTGCACCCGAACAACGCGGAAGACTTCGAGAAGCTGCTCGCGGGAGAGCCCACGCGGCAGCGCTACACCGCCGGCATCTTGATGGCGGGAGACTGACGTCCACGCCGGCCGGGACAGGGGCGGAGGGCTCAGCCCTCCACGACGATGCGACGCCCCAGCGCCCGGGTCATCTGCGGCGAGGTGAGCTGGGCCAGCACATCCACCAGCTCCCCGCCGGAGGTCTCGAAGGCCGCCGCGATGACCTCGCCCACCGTCAGGTGGACCTTGCCCGCGGCCGCCCGGGCCCGCTGGGCCGTTCGCCGGAGCGCGGGCATCACCCGCCGACCCTGCCTGGGAACCGCGCCACTTCTACGAGTCGTCCGCTTGCCCATGGGTTCCTCCCACCGCACCGTGCTACGCGGGTGAGTACACCGTGGGTCTGACACATGCAGTTGAGGTGCCAGCCGCCTGACTACCTGTCCGGTGGGACAATGCCCCTCATTTCCCAGGCAGAAAGCGGGGTTAAGCGGACAGTCGGCTCGCTGGGTTCACGGTGCTGCCTGGGTATGAATCGTTTCATCGAGCGTTTTCGTTCACTCCGAGCGCAATCTCGACGTTTCGTTCAACGGCCCCGTTTCGTCACGTGGCTTACAATTCTTGGCACCCAGGTCCAATCTGACCTCGATGTCAGAGTCAAGCCTTCCCGCAGAAGTCCGTCTTTCCGGGTGGAAAGCCAGAACATCCTGACGCAAATGTCGCGGCCTCGTGGGCGGCGCGGGCAGTGCGGTATACGCCGGGGGCATGCCCCAGACTCTCTGTCCGAACTGCGGCCACAGCCCCATTCCGCGCGGTGCCAGTGCGTGCCCCTCGTGCGGGGAGCCGTTCGACCATCTCCAGTCCCACAAGAAGGTTGGCCGGATGCGGTTGGACCGGCCCATGGTGGAGGCGGACGACGACGCCACGGTGTTCGGCGGGGACCTTGTCACCAGCGCGGTGTCCGCCCATCCGGGCCCTGCGGCGGGGGTGTTGCTGGCGAGCGCCGCGGCCTGGTTCGTCCGCGCCGCGGGCCTGTTGGGCTCGCTGGAGGACCCCACGTGGACGTACGGCCTGGTGTGCCTGGACGCGGTGCTCGCGCTGGTGCTGGTGCTCAACCGCGGCCCCGCGAAGGGGATGGCGCAGGTGGGCGTGGTGGTGCAGCTGCTGGCCACGGGGTGGTTGGCGCGTGAGGCACCGCTGGCCCCCGTCCACGTGGCCTACTTCATCCTCGGGGTGCTCGCGTTGGTCATGGTGGTGGGCGAGCCGGGGCCCATGCGGCGCTACCTGGGGCTGGGGTTGGGCCTGGGCGCGGCGGTCGCTTCGGCGGGCTTGCTGGCGCTTCCCATCGCGGGGACGTCGGGCGCGGGTGTGCGTCAGTCCCTGGTGGGCAGCGAGCTGGGGTATCGGCTGGAGCTGCCCCCGGGGTGGGGACAACTGACGCGCGAGCAGCTCGCACCGCACCTGGTGCTGCCCGCGTCCACCCTGCAGGGCGGCGGCGTGGGCTTCGGCGACACGGCGCAGGGGCGTTATGGCCTGCTCTGGGTGGAGCGCGGCACGGGCAAGGCGGCGGCCGTGGGATGCAAGGGGTTGTTCCAGGCGCTGGGCGGTGCGCAGGGGGAGGCGCTGTCACTTCCCGCGCCTCCGGCGTTGGGGAGCAAGGCCACCGTGCATCCGCTGCGCACGCCGGGGGGCGCGGAAGGCACGCTGGCGTGCGGGGTGCTGGCGGACGGGCGGCTCGTGGGGCTGGCGGTGGTGGCCGCCCAGGCGAGTGGCGGCGCGGACGAGGTGGCCTTCACGACGGTGGGCGCGGGACTCGCGTTGCAGTAAGGGGCTCATCGCCATGAACGTTCAGGTCCTCTTTCACGACAGCTGCTTCGACGGCGCCGCGAGCGCGGCCGTGTTCTCCCGCTTCTACCGGGAGCGCATCCGTCCGGACGCGGCCTTCCGGTACCTCGGTCTGAACCACAAGCCGGGCGCCGAGGGCATCGACCCGGCCGTGTTCTCCGGCGAGGAGAATGTCATCGTCGACTTCCGCTACAGCCAGGACGCGCGGCTTACCTGGTGGTTCGACCACCACGCCTCCGCCTTCCAGCAGCCGGGGGATGAGGCGCACTTCCGCGCGGACACCAGCGGGCGCAAATTCCACGACGCGCACCGCAAGAGTTGCACGAAGTACCTGGCGGACGTGGCCCGGGAGCGCTTCGGCTGGGATGCGTCGCCCATGGCGGAGCTCATCCACTGGGCGGAAATCATCGACGGGGCCCAGTTCCCCTCGCCGCAGATGGCGGTGGCGCTGGAGGAGCCCGCGCTGCGCATCATGACGGTGCTGGAGGCCAACAAGGACTCCAGCCTCATCCCGGAAGTCATCCGCCGCATGCAGTCCGAGTCGCTGGCGGACATCGCCGCCTCGCCGCTCATCGCCACACCCCTGGCGCCGCTGCTGGCGCGCCACCAGTCGAACATCGAGCTGGTGCGGGCCCGGGCGCGCTACGAGCGCGGCGTCGTCTTCTTCGACCTGGTGGACGAGGGCGTGGACAGCCTCAACAAGTTCATCGCCTATGCCCTCTACCCGGACGCGCGCTACACGCTGTGGGTGGGGAAGGGCGCCTCGCGGGCCAAGGTGTCCATCGGCTCCAACCCGTGGAAGCCGGAGCTGCGGCGGCACGACCTGTCCGCCATCGCCGGGCGCTACGGCGGCGGCGGGCACCCGGTGGTGGCCGCGGTGAGCTTCAAGGCGGACCAGGCCGACAAGGCGCGCGCCGCCTACGCGGAGATTCTGGCGGAGCTGTCCTCCGACGCGTGACGGCGCGGGCGTCAGCGGCGCTCAGAAGAACCGGAAGCCCGCCTCCCGCAGCAGTCGCACCACCGTCACCATGGGCAGGCCCTGAACATTGGAGCGGTCGCCGTCGAGCCGCTCCAACAGGGCCTGTCCGGCGTCCTCCACGCGGTAGCTTCCGCAGCAGCCCTCCCATTCGTTCAGGTCGAGGTAGCGCTCCAGCTCCTCCTCCTTCACCGGGTAGAAGGTCAGCCGGGTCGTCTCCACTGCATCGAGCACCTTGCCTCCGGGGCCCACCAGGCACACCCCGGTGTGGATGGCGTGGGTGTGGCCCACCAGCTTGCGCAGTTGTTCGCGCGCCGCGTTCCGGTCGACGGGCTTGGAGAGGACTTCGCCCGCCACCTCGACGAACTGGTCCGCGCCCAGCACCCAGGCCTCCGGGTGCCGCTGATGCACCGCGCGGGCCTTGCGTGACGCGAGCTCCCGCACAGCCTCCGTCACCGACAGGTGTGGGGCGACGACCTCGTCCACGCCGGGGGCCTCGGCGCGGTAGGGGAGCCTCAGTCCATCCATCAGGGCCCGCCGGGCGCTCGACGTGGAGGCCAGAATCAATTCGCTCATGGGACGGGCAACCTAATGCAGGGCGGGGCGGGTGGGTGTCCGGTCGCATCAGCAAGCGGGCGTGCACGTCTCGGCTTCCCGGCCACGGGGTGATGCCGTACCCTGGCGGCCCATGTCGCGGCGCGGTCTGCTCGCCTTCTGTCTCCTCATTGCTGCCTGCAAGCGCGGGCCCCTGGCCGCTGAAGCGCCGGACGCGTCCTGTCCGGCCGTGCCTGCCCTCAGCGCGCCTGGCGCCGGGGCGCCCACCGCCAGCGTGCGTGCCGCACCGCCCCCGGAGGACGCCACCCACCGGATACAGCCGCTGGCCGTGTGCCGCTCGGACGGCGCGGCCCCGTTGGATGCGTCGCGGCGCTACTTCGAGGAAGGCCGCTTCGAGGAAGCGCTGTCCTGCGCCGCCCAGGCCGCCGCGCTGGAGCCGGACCTGGCCGCCGCCCACGCGGAGCGCGGCGTGGCGCTGGCCGCCCTGGGCCGCGAGGCAGAGGCGCAGCTCGCCTACGCGCGGGCGCTCGCCATCGACCCGGGGGACCCGTCCGCGCTGCTGGGCTCGGCGCACCTGTACGCGGTGCAACTGTCCTCCACCCGGGAGCGGGACGAACTGGGCGCCCTCTACGCCGAGCGCGGCCTGTCCCAGCCCAACACGCCCCCGGAGCTGATTCCGCACCTCGCGCTGGTGGCCGCCATGGCCTTCAATGATTTGGGACAGGCGGAGTCCTCGCTGGCGCACTCGGCCATCGTCCTCGCGCGCAACCCCGGCAGCCGCGAGGCCCTCTACGAGCGCGCCCTGGCCCTCTTCGAGCTGTGCCGCTTCCGCGAGGCCCGCACCGCCTTCACCAGCCTCGTGGACGACCCGGAGCGGGCCGCGCACGCCCATCACCACCTGGGGCTCCTGTTGGAGCGCGAGGGCAAGTGGAAGCAGGCGCAGGGCCACTTCGACAAGGCGCGCACGCTTGCGCCGGACGACTTTCCCGAGCCGCCGCTGCCCGCGGAGGAGGACTTCCGCGCCGAGGTGGTGAGGGCCGTCGCCGAGCTGCCCAAGGACATGCGCGGGGACTTGGACGGCGTGCCCGTCACGGCGGAGGAGCTGCCCGCGGACGCGGACCTGCTGGCCAACCAGCCGCCGCTGTCGCCCACGATACTGGGGCTGTTCCGGGGCCCGCCACTGGCTGAGCCCTGTGACGGCTCCGAGGTGCCGTGCCGCTCCGTGGTGCTCTACCGCCGCAACCTGGCGCGCGCCGCCCGGACGCCCGAGGAACTTCGCGAGCAGATCCGCGTGACGTTGCTCCACGAAATCGGGCACCTTCGCGGCGAGGACGACGAAGAACTGGCCGCTCGCGGCCTGGAGTGAGCCTGATGCCCCCCCATGCAGCCCTGCCTGTCGCGCGCGTCACCCCCAAGGGGGCGCGCTCGCTGCGGCACTTCAATCCCTGGGTGTACCGCACCGAAATCGCCGCCCCGCCCGACGTGAAGGGCGCCGGCGCCGTGGTGCTGGTGGTGGACTCCCAGGGCAATCCCATTGGCCAGGCGCTCTACGCTCGCCGCTCGCCCCTGGCGCTGCGCTTGCTGACGCGCAAGGGGCCCGCCGAGGAGCCGGTGGACGACGCCTTCTTTCGCCGCCGCCTGGAGGCCGCCCTGGCGCGCCGGGCGTACCTGTCCGGCCGTGACGGGCTGCGGCTGGTGCACGGCGAGGCGGACCAGCTCCCGGGCCTCTTCGTGGACCGCTACGGAAAGGGCCTCACGCTCCAGACGCTCTCCGAGGGCATGGACGCGCGCAAGGAGACGCTGGCGAAGATGCTGGTGGAGCTCACCGGCGCCACCCACGTCATGTGCCGGGACGACGCCTCCGGCCGTGACTTCGAGGGCCTGCCCCGCGAGGCGCGCCTGCTGCACGGGGAGGGCGCCGCGCGCTTCACCTACCACGAGGGGGAGAACCGCTTCGAGGTCGACCTCCAGGGCGACATGAAGACGGGCGCCTTCCTGGACCAGGTGGACAACCACCTGCGGGCCGGCGAGCTGGCGCGCGGCGACGCGTTGGACCTCTTCAGCTACCACGGCGGCTTCGCGCTCTCGCTGTCACGCACCTGCACGTCCGTGCTGGCGGTGGAGCAGGACGAGAAGGCCGCCGCGCGCGCCAAGGCCAACGCCGAGGCCAACGGCCGCGCCAACGTCACCGTGGAGAACGCCAACGCCTTCGACGTGCTGCGCCGCTTCGACTCCAGCGGGCGCCGCTTCGACACCGTGGTGTTGGATCCGCCCGGACTGGCCAAGCGCCGTGAGGGCCTGGCCACCGCGCTGCGCGCCTACCACGAGCTGAACCTGCGCGCCTTCCGCTGCCTCAAGCCGGACGGGTTGCTCGTCACCTGCTCCTGCTCCGGCAAGCTGGACCGCGCCGCCTTCGAGGAGATGGTGCTGGCGGCCGCCGCGGATGCGAAGCGGCCGGTGCAGATTCTGGAGCGGCGGGGCGCGGGGTTGGACCACCCGGTGCTGGCCGGGCTGCCGGAGACGGAATACCTGAAGGCCCTCTACGTGCGCGCCCTCTAGCGAGGAGAGGGGCTGGGGCCTATGGAATCCCCAGCTCCTTGCGCAGCCGGCCCACGATTTTGAAGTACTCCGTCCGTGGGAAGGGGACGTTGAGGATGTGGAAGTCCTTCTTCGCCAGGCCCACGCAGCCGAAGCAGTAGTTGCAGTCCTGCAGGTTGCGGCACAGCACCAGGTACGCGCTGGTGGAGCAGTTCTCGCTCTGGACGCAGTACGCGCAGGCGTTGCAGCTCTTGCAGTCCACGCAGTGCGAGCAGTTGTTGCACAGCTCGCACCGGGTGCAGTGCGTGCAAGAGAAGCAACTGTCGCAGTCCTTGCAGAACATGCAGTTGGCGCAGCGCTGACAGCCCTCGCACGCGTAGGAGCCGGGGTTGCCCGGGTCGGACGCGAAGCTCTTGGCCAGCTTCTGGAACTGCTCCAGGAACTCCCGCTTGCCCAGGGTGGACACCAGCTCCCGCGCCGCCTTCTCCTGCGCGACCTGGTCCGCCTTATCGGGCCGCGTTCCTTTGTCCTTCACCACCTGGGACACTCCTTCATCAGTTCGGACCGGGCCTCAGGCGAGCCAGTCCCGCAAGGTCGATGCCGCGCGCCACCCGGCGCACCTCCACCGTACCCGGAAATCCCCGGCTGGTGACGGCAACCACGTAGCGCCCCCCCACAAGGAGGTTCGCTTCGGCCACGGACTCCTCGGCGTCGTACCGCACGAAGCCCACGGCGTCGTCCAGGTGGATGGGGGCGGATGGGTCACTGGCCGCCTTGCCCCGGGAGCGGTCGGCGGCCTCCTGGATGGCCTTGCCAATGCGCTCGCCCATGGTGGTGTCCACGATGCGCACCTTCACCTCGCGTCCCTCACCCCGGGTGTAGAGCCGCTCGGCCTCGGAGACGGACACCTCGCCGTACTTCCCGGTGGAGCCCTGGGTGTGCGCCACGGTGAAGCCGTCCAGCCGTTCTGGAAGGAAGGGCGCCAGTTGCTTGAAGTACACGCAGGGCGCGCTCTCCGCCGACACCACGGGTTCCACCTCCGGGGACGAGCCGGACTCGCCGAGGCATCCGGTGGTGCCCAGGACGAGTGCGAGAAGAGCGCCAGAGCGCCTGGGGAAAAAAGAGTCGCGCACGAACGAATCAAAGGGTATCCCCGCCCCGCGCGCAATGGACCTCTCGAAGCTCAATCCTCCGCAGCGCGAGGCCGTGGTGACCCTGGAGGGACCGCTCCTCGTGCTGGCAGGCGCAGGCAGCGGCAAGACTCGCGTCATCACCCACCGCATCGTCCACCTGCTCAACGAGCGGCCGGGCCTCATCATGGCCCGCAACATCCTGGCGGTGACCTTCACCAACAAGGCCGCCACGGAGATGAAGGAGCGCCTGGTCCACATGGCGGGACCTCGGGCGCAGGGCGTGCTGGTGTGCACCTTCCACGCTTTTGGCGCGGAGATGCTCCGCGAGGACATCCACCGGCTGGGGTGGCCCAAGAAGTTCGCCATCGCCGACATGGGCGACCAGCTGGCCAACATCCGGCGCGCCATGCGCGAGCACAAAATCGACGACCGCTCGTTCGACGCGCGCAAGGTGCTCAACCTCATCTCCAAGGCGAAGAACTCCGGCAAGGCGCCGGAGCCCAAGCCGGAGGGGATTGGGGATGATTACGACCTGATCACCCACATGGTGTACCCGGACTATCAGCTGTCGCTGAAGGCGCAGGGGTCGGTGGACTTCGACGACCTGCTGCTGCTGCCCGCGCGCCTCCTGCGCGAGCACCCGGACCTCTACGAGAAGTACACCAAGCGCTTCCGCTACCTGCTGGTGGACGAGTTCCAGGACACCAACACCGCGCAGCTGGAGCTGCTGAAGCTGCTGGCGGGCCGCTCCCGCAACGTGTGCGCGGTGGGTGACGACGACCAGTGCATCTATTCGTGGCGGGGCGCGGAGGTGCGCAACATCCTCGACTTCGACCGCCTCTTCCCGGGAGGGAAGGAGGTCCGGCTGGAGCAGAACTACCGCTCCGTCCAGACGGTCCTGGACGCGGCCAACGCCGTCATCGCCAAGAACCCCGAGCGCAAGGCCAAGCAGATGTGGACCGACCGCACGGGGGGGACGAAGGTGAAGGTGGTGACGTGTCCCAACGACGAAGAGGAGGCCCGCTTCGTCGCGCACGAAATCCAGAAGCACATGGCCCTGGGCATCTCCGCGGACGACATCGCCGTGCTCTACCGGACCAACGGCCAGTCCCGCCCCATCGAGGAGATGCTGCGGGAGAAGAACATCGGCTACGAGGTGGTGGGCGGTAGCGAGTTCTTCGACCGGCGCGAGGTGAAGGACGTCATCGCGTACTTCAAGGTCATCGTGAACAAGCTGGACGAAATCTCGCTCCTGCGCATCGTCAACGTGCCCTCGCGCGGCATTGGCGACGTGACGATGGAGCGCCTCAACGTCCACGCGCGGGGCGAGGGCGTCACGCTGTGGACGGTGATGAAGAAGGCCACCGACTACGAGGACCTGCCGCCCGGGGCCGGGGCCCGGGTGATGGAGTTCGTGGACCTGGTGGAGCGCTACCGCGCCGCGTACGAGCACGGCCAGCTGGCCAACGTGACGCGCAAGCTGCTGGAGGAGATTGGCTTTCGCGAGGCCACCCGCGCCCACGCCACCAGCGCCACCGCCGCGGACAAGAAGCTCAAGGGCGTGGACGGCGTGCTCAACTCGCTGGAGAACTTCGAGAAGCGCGAGGGCCCCAAGGCCAGCCTGCCCACGTACCTCAACCGCCTGAGCCTGGACACCCGGCAGGAGGAAGAGGAGGTGCCGGGCGCCAACCGCCGCGTCACCCTGATGACGGTGCACGCCTCCAAGGGCCTGGAGTACCGGCTCGTCTTCTTCATCGGCATGGAGGAGGACCTGATGCCCCACGGCGGCATGCAGGGCGAGGCGCAGAACCTCGAAGAGGAGCGGCGCCTCTGCTACGTGGGCATCACCCGCGCCAAGGAGGTCCTCTACCTCACCCGCGCGGCCACCCGCGTGAAGCGCGGCAAGGAGGTGCCTCGAACGCCCTCGCGCTTCCTGGAGGACCTGCCGCCGGAGGTGATTGAGGTCGTGGAGCTGGACGCGCCGCGTCAGGGGCCTCCCACCACGGAGGAGAAGAACTTCTTCGCCAACTTGAAGGAGCGCTTCAAGAAACCCGCGATTCCGGGAACGCCTCCGGGTGGCACCGGGCCGTCTGGAGGAGCAGCCAGGTAGGTGTCCGCCTCCTGAAGGGGGCGTCCTGGCGGGCGTGATCGGGGAATCCGGACGTCTGGTGCGGTGTGACCTTGACTTGATCCGCCACACCCACTAGGACGGTCGGCCTTTCCGGGCCTCCGTGAAGTTTCACGGTCGACCCGCGGTTGATTAAGCACGAGCAGCGGTCCCTGGAATGCACACGGCGGCCGCGAGAAGTCTGGAGTGCACGAAATGTCGCAGAAGACCTACAGCGCGAAGGCTGGGGACATCAAGCGCCAGTGGCACGTCATCGACGTGTCCGACAAGGTGCTGGGCCGCGCGGCGAGCCAGATTGCCACCCTGCTGAAGGGCAAGCACAAGGCCATCTACACGCCGTCCATTGACACGGGCGACCACGTGGTCGTCATCAACGCCGAAAAGGTGAAGGTGACGGGCACGAAGGAGCAGGACAAGATGTACTACCGGCACCCGAACGCGGGTTTCCCGGGCGCCCTGAAGATCACCAACCTGGAGAAGCTCCGCCAGCGTCACCCTGAGGACATCATCATCAACGCCGTGCGGCGCATGCTTCCGCGCAACGCGCTCGGCCGCCAGATGATGACGAAGCTGAAGGTCTACGCAGGTGACACGCACCCGCACGCGGCCCAGAAGCCTGCCGCGTTCGAGGTCGAGGCGTAAGGGAGATAACGTCCATGCCCATCAACCAAGAGCTCGGTTTCTACGCCACCGGCCGCCGCAAGGAGGCCACCGCCCGCGTCTGGATTCGTCCTGGCACTGGCCTCGTCACCATCAACGGCCGCGAGCTGAACGCGTACTTCGGCCGTGAGACGTCCAAGATGATCCTCAACCAGCCCCTCGAGATCCTCGAGCAGAAGGGCAAGGTTGACGTGACGGTCAACGTCAAGGGTGGCGGTCTCTCCGGCCAGGCCGGCGCCATCCGTCACGGCATCGCCCGTGCGCTGTGCTCCTTCAACCCGGAGTTCCGTCCGGCGCTGAAGAAGGCCGGCTTCCTCACCCGCGATGCTCGCGCGGTCGAGCGCAAGAAGTACGGCCAGCCGGGCGCGCGTCGCCGGTTCCAGTTCTCCAAGCGCTAAGCCACTCGCTCAGCAGCTGGGTTGTCCTCACACGGCGGGGGTCCTCATCCGAGGGCCTCCGCCGATGTGTTTTCGGGGTCCATCACGCCCCATCGCATGCGTGCGCGAGCGTCTGGTAGGATTTGCGCCGCTCATGGAACTCAACGAGATCCTCCAGATCGCCCTGCGCGGCGGTGCCTCCGACATTCATCTCAAGGCAGGCCTGCCGCCCATGTTCCGCGTGGACGGCTCGCTGGTTCCGCTGAAGGACGGCCGCCGCCTCCCTCCCGAGGAGGTGGCGCGCATGGCCTTCGGCATCATGAACGAGTTCCAGAAGGAGAAGTTCAAGGGGAGCAACGAGGTGGATCTGGCCTACGGCGTGCCGGGGCTCGGGCGCTTCCGCGTGAACGTCTTCCAGCAGCGTGGCACCGTGGGCGCCGTGCTGCGTGTCATCCCCTTCAAGGTGATGACCATCCAGGACCTGTTGCTGCCCCAGATTCTCGCCAAGATTTGCGGTGAGGAGCGCGGCCTGGTGCTGGTGACGGGCACCACGGGCTCGGGCAAGTCCACCACGCTGGCGGCGATGATCGACTACATCAACGCCAACGAGACCAGCCACATCATGACGATTGAGGACCCCATCGAGTTCCTCATTCGCGACAAGCGCTCCATCGTGAACCAGCGCGAGGTGGGCGTGGACACGATGACCTTCGCGCAGGCGCTCAAGAGCGCGCTGCGGCAGGACCCGGACGTCATCCTCGTGGGCGAAATGCGGGACCACGAAACCATCGAAACGGCGCTTCACGCCGCGGAGACGGGCCACCTGGTGATGTCCACGCTGCACACGCTGGACGCGACGGAGACCATCAACCGCATCGTCTCCGCCTTCCCGCCGCACCAGCAGAAGCAGGTGCGCCTCCAACTGGCCAGCGTGCTCAAGGGCGTGGTGTCCCAGCGTCTGGTGCCGCGCGCGGACGGCAAGGGCCGCGTGGCCGCCGTGGAAGTGCTGCGCGTCACGGCCCGCGTCCGCGAGATGATTGAAGACAAGGACCGCACGAAGGAGATCCACGACGCCATTGCCCAGGGCACGGACACGTACGGGATGCAGACCTTCGACCAGTCGCTGATGAGCCTGGTGCGGCAGGGGCTCGTCACCTACGAGGAGGCCCATCGGCAGGCCACCAACCCGGACGACTTCGCGCTGCGCTTCTCCGGCATCAGCGGCACGTCCGACTCCAAGTGGGACAACTTCGATTCGAAGCCCGGGGAGTCGCGGCCCATTCCTGGCTCGTCCGCCTTCGCGCAGAAGGGGGCGCCCACGGCTGTCGCGGCGCCGCAGGCCGCGCCTGCTCCGGCGCCCATGGCGCAGCCCATGCGTCCGGTGGCTCCGGCAGCCCAGCAGATGCGCCCGGGAGTGCCGCCGCCGCAGGCCATGCGTCCGGGGGCTCCGGCCGGCGCGCCAGTGGGGCGCCCCATGGCGTCTCCCGCCGCGCGCCCACCAGCGCCCGCTCCGGCACCCGCCCCGGCAGGTGGGGACGACGACTTCCAGATCGAGCGCTTCTAGCGGTTCGCGGCGCCCACCCGGAAAGGGCAGGGCGCCCGTGCCGCGGCTGCTACGCGTCGTCCTCACCCAGCAGGGCCCGCAGGCGGGACAAGCGGATGGGGCCGACGAGGCCCTCCTTGGACAGCGCCTGGAGCAGCTGCGCGGTCGCCTGCACCTTGGCCTCCTGCTCCTCCTCGGGCCGGTCCACCACCTCCGCGTCGAGCACGGCCTCCATGTGCTCGGGGTTGATGGGCGCGGGCCCTTCCGACCACGCGATGTCGAAGAGGGCGCGGGCCATGCCCTCACGCACCTTCCGCTCCGCGTCGTTGGCGGCGGCCTTCACGAACGTGAGGAAGAGCGCGTCCACCGCCTCCTTGGTGAGCGCGGCCAGCGCGGGCACCTCGCCCAGCGCCTCCTTCACGTATTCGCTGTCGAACGCGTCCACGTCCTGCTCGTAGCCGAAGGCCTCCTCCAGGAGGATGGAGGCCAGGAACGCGTCCGTCTCCTCCGGACTGGCGCCTTCCTCGGCCAGGGCCTCGCGGGCCTTCTTCGTGGGCTCGGCCAGGGTGGCGTCCTGGTCCAGCGCGCGGACCGCGGCGTGAGCGGCCAGCAGCACCAGCGAGGCCTGGGCATCAGTGGACAGGGTGCGGCCGCCCACGCCCAGCAGCACGGACTTGTGCTTCGGGTTCGCGGAGGCGGCGTCGGTGAAGGCCTGCTCTTCCACAGAGAGGTCTCCGCCCGACTGCTGCTTGAGGAGCGTCTCCCGAGCGGCATCGGCGGCGAGGAAGCGGGCGAGTACGGGGTGCATGGCCGGGCCTGTTACCACATGCTAGGTATCCCGCCATGCATCCGGAGGACGAAGGGCCCGACGCTGTTCGCCGTGCCACGGACGCGTGCCTGAAGCTCCTGTCCATGCGCGGGCGCAGTCGCCGCGAGCTGGAGCAGGCCCTGGCCCGGAAGGGCTTCACCGAAGCGGTGTGCGAGGCCGCGCTCGCCCGCGTGAAGGCCTGGGGCTACCTGGACGACGAACGCTTCGCGCGCGAGCGGGCCACCCTGCTCCTGGGCCGAGGCCGGCTGGGGCCGGAGGCGGTGGCGCACCGGCTGCGGGCTCACGGGCTGGAGGAGGGGACGGCCCAGCAGGCCATCTCCGAGGCGAGCGACGCGGTGTCCTTCGACGCGCTGGCCACGGCGCGGGCGGTACTGGAGAAGCGGGGACTGCTCGGCCGCCCGCTGGGGGCCAGGGAGCGGGCCCGCGCAGGCCGGCTCCTGGACAGCCGGGGCTTCTCGGAGGACGTCATCTACCGGCTGCTCGGAGAAGCTTCGCTGGACCCCTCGGGGCCGGAGGAATAGCGTGGTGGAGATGCGTTCCGCCGTCGCCTTTCTGTCCGCCTTCCTGCTGTTCGGTACCGGGTGTGCGTCCCTCACGCAGGGCCAGGCCGGTGAGCCTGACTATGCCGCCGTCGCAGATGAGAACCTGCGGCTCGGCTCCGAGGCCCTGGAGAACAAGGACTTCTTCCGCGCCCAGAAGTACTTCGAGTACGTCCGGACGAAGTTCCCGTACCAGGAGGCCGCCCGCGAGGCCGAGCTGAAGCTGGCCGACGTGGACTTCGAGCGGGAGGCCTTCCCCGAGGCCAAGGAGCAGTACCAGGCCTTCATCAAGCTCTACCCCACGCACGCCAAGGTGGACTACGCCGCCTTCCGCTCCGCGATGACCCACGTGCGGGCCTACCCCTCCGAGTTCTTCGCCCTGCCGCCGTCCCGCGAGAAGGACCAGGGCGAAATCCGCTCCGCGCTGGTGGCCATGGAGGAGTTCCTGCGCCAGTACCCCCAGTCTCAGTACGTGGTGGAGGCGAAGACGCAGCGGGAGGACGCTCGGCGCCGGCTCGCCTCGCACGAGCTGTACGCGGCCCAGTTCTATCAGAAGCGTGAGCGCTGGAAGGCCGTGGCCCAGCGCCTGGAAGGGCTGCTGCGCCGCTACCCGGGCACGGAGTACGAGGAAGAGGCCCTCTTCGACCTGCACGACGCGTACGTGAAGCTGAATGACACGCAGAAGGCGCAGGACACGCTGCGCCAGGTGCTGCGTCGGCTGCCGGGCACGCCCGCCGCGGAGCGCGCCCAGCGTATGCTGGGCTCGTGAGAACGACCCAGGACTGGAGCCGCTTCGGTGGCGGCATCATCGTCATCCTGGCGCTGGGCGCCACCCTGGCCTTGTTCGTTCCACGCTTCCTGGGCGCCGCGGCCGGCCCGGAGCTGGAAATCATCACCGCGCTCAAGGCGACGGAGTCCAGCGGCCTGTCGCTGCCCGTCCCCGGCGCGCCGGGGCCCCTGACGTCCCGGCAGCACCGCTTCGCCCGCATCACCGTCAACGTGGCGCCCGGAGGTCAGCGGGCGGAGGCGCAGGCCACGCTCGACTTCGAGGGCGCCCTGGGCGACACCCGGGTGGGCACGGCGGGCGTGGAGCGGGTACCCTTCGTGGTGCGAAACGGGTCCTGGGTGCCGGAGACGACGGCGGCGCCCCGGCTCCAGGCGGTGGTGACAGCGCTGGAGTTCCGCCGCAGGGCGCTGCAGGCGGCGGACGCGGAGTCCCTGGGGCGGCTGGCGGGACCGGGCACGCCCGGAGTGGGCGGGCCGGAGTGGGAGCAATTGCGCCAGGTTCGGGCGCGGGGTTACCAGGCGGAAGCGTGGTACGTCCGGCTGGAGCGGGACGATGCGGTGGTGACGGAGCATTGGCGCCTTCAGGGGGCGCTGCCGGCGCGGCCGGTGGATACCCGGGGCCAGCGGCAACTCTCGTTGTCGCTCAGCGGTGATGAATTCTTGTTTTCTCCCAGCCTCATGTAGGCTGGACGTCTCGGAGGCAGGGCCCTGGCGGGCCGATTCATGGACGAGCCCCTCAAGCAGCTACTGACCCTCGGGCGCGGCTACTTCGAGAAGAAGCAGTACGCGCAGGCCGAGCAATACCTCGCGAAGATCGTCGAGCAGAATCCGACGTTCGCGGACGTGTTCAACATGCTCGGCATCATCTACCACGACCAGGGGCAGTTCGCCCGGGCGCAGCGCGCGTTCGAATCCGCGCTGAAGCTCAACCCCGCCTATACCGAGGCGGCGCTCAACCTGGCCGTCATCTACAACGACATGGGGAAGTACGCCGAGGCGAAGGAGGTCTACCAGGCCGCCCTCTCCCAGCAGAAATCCGGCCCGGACGAGCTGGACCCCTATGTGGAGAAGAAGATCGCCAACATGTACGGCGAGATTGGCGACGTCTTCGCCTCCAGCGGCGTGTGGGCCAAGGCCATTGAGGAGTACCGGCGCGCGCTCGCGCTGTGTCCTCAGTTCGTGGACATCCGCCTCAAGCTGGGCAACGCCCTGCGCGACGCGGGGGACAACGCGGCGGCCCTCATCGAATACGAGCAGGTCATCGCCCAGAACCCGGCTTTCATCCCGGGGCACATCCAGTATGGAGTCGCGCTGTACTCGGCCGGGCGGCGGGCGGAGGCGGTGCAGGTCTGGGAGGACGTGCTGGTGCGCAGCCCCGGTAACAAGAGCGCGCAGATGTACCTCAACCTGGTGAAGGACCCCGGCAAGGCGGAGCAGGCTGGCTGACGACCATGGACACCCAAAAGACCTACGCCCTCAAGTTCATCTCAGGGAAGTACCAGGGCGGCGAATTCCCGCTGAAGGCGGACAAGCAGATCGTCATCGGCCGCTCCAGTGAGCTGGACATGGTGCTCGTGGAGGACATGGTCTCCCGCAAGCACGCGCGCATCAGCTTCTCCGATGGGAGCATCACCATCGAGGACCTGGGCTCCACCAACGGCACCTTCGTCAACGGTGAGAAGGTGAAGCAGTCCCGCCTGAAGGAAGGGGACCGCATCCTCATCGGGACCTCCATCCTCAAGCTCGTGCACCAGGGCGCCGAAGGCGCCAGCGTGGATGAGGGCACCGCCCGGCTGAAGCTGGAGGAGGCCGCCGCGGCCCAGGCCGCGCGGACCACCAACAAGGCCAGCTCCATGACGGGGAAGATTGAGGAGATTCCCCTTCCGGACCTGCTCCAGCTGTTCCACACGTCCAAGAAGAACGGCGTGCTGGTGGTGCAGCGCAGCGACCAGGAAGGGCGCATCTACCTGCGCCAGGGCCGCGTGTACTACGCCGTCATCGGCGAGAACCACAACCTGGGGCCGCAGAAGAGCTTCAACCGCATCATCACCTGGGAAGAGGGCGACTTCGAGCTGCGCCCGGCGGAGAACCAGGAGTTCATGGTGGAGCTGGACTCGTCCACCGAGGCGCTCCTCATGGACGCGCTCCGCCAGCTGGACGAAATCAAGCGCCTGCAGCCGAGCCTCCCGACGGCGGATGCCTCGCTGGCGCTGGCCTCGCCGCTGACGCCGCCGCTCAAGGAGCTGGCGCCGGAGCTGCTGGACGTGCTGCAACTGGTGCACAACTACGGCACCCTGAACGCAGTGATGGACCACGCGGACGCGGACGACGTCGTCACCGCCGAGGCCGTGGTGCAGCTGCTCAAGCGGGACTACATCCGAGCGGCCTGAGCGGTGAACGGGCCGGGCCCTTTCGGGGGCCCGTGCCAGGACGGCGAGGCGTGGGGAGCGGGCATGGCGGAGAAGAAGACGGACAAGGTGAAGCGCCTCACTGAGATGAGCCACTGCGCGGGCTGCGCGGCGAAGCTGCGGGCCTCGGACCTGGCGCAGGTGCTGGGAGGGCTGAAGTCCACGAAGGGCCCCCAGGCGCTGGTGGGGTTCTCCACGAATGACGACGCGGCCGTGTACCGGCTGGCGCCCGGTATGGCCGTGGTGGAGACGGTGGACTTCTTTCCACCGGTGGTGGACGACCCGTTCCAGTTCGGGGCCATTGCCGCGGCGAACGCGCTGTCGGACATCTACGCCATGGGCGCGCGCCCTCTCTTCGCGCTCAACCTGGTGTGCTTCCCGGACGAGCTCCCGCTGAAGGTGCTGTCGAAAATCCTGGCGGGTGGCCAGTCCAAGGCGGACGAGGCCGGCATCCCCATCCTGGGCGGCCACAGCATCCGGGACTCCGAGCCGAAGTTCGGCATGGCCGTCACCGGCGTGGTGCACCCGAAGAAGGTGCTCACCAACGCGGGCGCGAAGCCGGGGGACGTGCTCTTCCTCACCAAGCCCCTGGGCTCGGGCATCGCGACCACCGCCATCAAGCGGGGCGTGGCGTCCAAGCAGTTGGCGAAGCGGGCCCTGGGGGTGATGACGACGCTCAACCGGGCCGCCGGCGAGGTGTTCGCCTCCGGGAAGTTCAAGGTGAACGCCCTCACGGACGTGACGGGCTACGGCCTGTTGGGGCACCTGCTGGAGATGATGACCGCGGCGAAGGCGCGCGCCACGCTGGACCTGGAGCGCATCCCGCTCATCGCCGAAGTGCCCGCGCTGGCGGAGGACGGCGTGGTGCCCGGTGGTACGAAGTCGAACCTCGCGCACGTCCACAAGAAGGTCCGCTTCCCCGAAGGACTGCCCGAGTGCATCCAGTGGGTGCTCGCGGACGCGCAGACCAACGGCGGCCTCCTGGCCAGCGTCCCCGCACGTCAGGCGCTCAAGGCGCTCAAGGCGCTGGAGGCGGCTGGCGTGGACGCGGCGCTGATTGGTGAAGTCCAGGCGGGGAAGCCGGGCATCGACGTGGTGGGCTGAGGCCCGGATTTCGCGCTGGCGGCCGGGCTCCGCTAGCATGCGGCCCCAGCATGCCGTCGCCGCGCCGCCCCCTCCTCGGCCTCCTGTCCCTGCTCTGGCTGCTCCCCGTCATCGCCGGGGCGGCGGAGCGTCCCGCGCGCATCATCATCGACCCGGGACACGGTGGCGCGAAGGAAGGCGCCAGGGGCCCCGGCAAGCTGCGGGAGAAGGACGTCGCGCTCCAGATTTCGCTCCGCCTCCGGGACAAGCTCGAGGCCGCGGGGGGCGACGTGTTCCTGACGCGCGAGCACGACACGCTGGTGTCGCTGACGGAGCGCGTGGCGTGGACCAATGACCACGCGCCCGACCTCTTCATCTCCATCCACGCCAACTCCATGCCCACGAAGCGGATGCGCGCGCGCACCGAGGGCGTGGAGACGTACTTTCTGTCCGCCAGCGCCTCGGGTGACGCCGCGCTCGCCGTGGCGGACCGGGAGAACGCGGAGGCGCCCATGTCGCGCGCCGCGCGGACGGACTCCACGCTGGCCTTCATCCTCCAGGACCTGGCGCGCACGGAGGCGCACGCGGATTCCTCGCGCCTGGCCTACGCCATCCACCCGCGCCTCGTGCGCGGCACCCGCGCGGTGAACCGGGGCGTGCAGCAGGCGCCCTTCTTCGTCCTCTCTGGCGTGGAGTGCCCGGCCGTCCTCGTGGAGGTGGGCTACATCTCCCATCCCGTGGAGGGGCCCCGGCTGGGCCGGCCGGAGTACCAGGAGAAGCTGGCCGAGGCGATTACCGAGGGCGTGCTGGCCTTCCTCAAGGAGACGCGCCGCCGGGACGCCGCCCGGGGGACCGAGGTGGCTGGCCCCGTGTCGCCCTGAGTGCAACGGCGCCAAGGCAATCGACACCCGCGCGGCGTGGCTCTGGTAGAGAAGGGGACGCTCGTCCTCATTTCCCAGGAGCCTGCTGTGCGTTCCTTTCAACGTGGTGCGCTGGACCTTCGCCCCGTCGTCCTCACCCCCGGTGTCTCCCGCTACGCGGAGGGCTCGGTGCAGGTGGAGTTCGGCCACACCAAGGTGCTCGTCACCTGCTCCACGGAGGAGCGCGTTCCGCCGCACCTGATGGGCAAGGGCTCCGGCTGGGTGACGGCGGAGTACGGCATGCTGCCGCGCGCCACGCACTCGCGGAACCAGCGTGAGTCCGCCAAGGGCAAGCAGACGGGCCGCACCATGGAAATCCAGCGGCTCATCGGCCGCTCCCTTCGCGCCGCGGTGGACCTGTCCACCCTGGGGCCTCGCACCCTGACGCTGGACTGTGACGTGCTCCAGGCGGACGGCGGCACCCGCACCGCTTCCATCACCGGGGCCTACGTGGCGCTGGTGCTGGCGCTGCGCTCGCTGCAGAAGGCGGGAACCATCTCCAAGCTGCCCAAGCTCACGCCGTTGGCGGCCGTGTCCGTGGGCATCGTCAAGGGCGAGGTCCGGGTGGACCTGGACTACGACGAGGACTCCACCGCGGATGTGGACCTGAACCTGGTGGCCACCGCGGACGGCCGCATGGTGGAGCTGCAGGGGACGGCGGAGCACCAGCTCTTCGACCGCAAGGCCCTGGACGCCATGGTGGACGGCGGGCTGGCCGCCATTCAGAAGCTGACCGCCGCGCAGGCGCAGGTGCTGGGATGATGGTGAAGCCCCGGCTGCTCTTCGCCACGTCCAACCAGGGCAAGTTGCGCGAGCTGCGCGGCCTCGTCGGAGACTCGGTGGAAGTGGTGTCCCTGGCGGACCTGCCTCCCGTGCCCGAGCCCGTGGAGGACGGCGCCACGTTCGAGGAGAACGCCGTGAAGAAGGCCCGCGCCTATGCGGACGCCACGGGGATGCTCACCCTGGCGGATGACTCCGGGCTGTGCGTGGACGCGCTGGGCGGCAGGCCCGGTGTGCAGTCCGCGCGCTATGCCCCGGGGGATGACCGGGCCCGTTACGAGAAGCTGCTGACCGAGCTGGCCGGCGTGCCCGACGCGCAGCGCACCGCGTCCTTCCGCTGCGCGCTGGCGCTGGTGGGGCCCGGAGGAGGGGAGGCGAAGGTGGAGGTGGGGCAGTGCAATGGCCGTATCGGCCACGCCCCGAAGGGAAGCCATGGTTTCGGCTATGACCCCGTCTTCATCCTTCCGGGCGGCGACCGGGCCCTGGCGGAGCTGACGCCGGAGGAGAAGTCGGCCATTTCCCACCGGGGGAAGGCCTTCCAGAAGATGAAGCCCCACCTGCTGGGCTTGTAGCCGTCCGGAATACGAGGCCGTCAGTCACGTCGGCCTTGCGCGTCCGTTCGGGATGGTTCAACAATGCCGGACTTCTCGGGGCGTAGCGCAGCCTGGTAGCGCACCTGCCTTGGGCGCAGGGGGTCGGAGGTTCGAATCCTCTCGCCCCGACTTGAAGTGCAGCATCGGAAGCAGGCGGCCCGGCCAGCTCCAGTAGCTCAGCTGGATAGAGCACCGGCCTTCTAAGCCGGGGGTCGCAGGTTCGAGCCCTGCCTGGGGCGCTAACCTGGCCGTAAGTCGTATTTGGGCCTTGTCAGGGTCCTGGTTTCCAAGGTAGGGAAGCCGCCGCTTCAAACGCCGTTCGCGGTAAAGCTGTAACGGCGGCCATAGCTCAACTGGTTAGAGCGCCGGACTGTGACTCCGGAGGTTGCCGGTTCGATCCCGGTTGGCCGCCCTTCTTTACCCACCCTCGAAATTGCGTTCGTAGCTCAACTGGATAGAGCACCGGGCTTCGAACCCGGGGGTTGGGGGTTCAAGTCCCTCCGAGCGCGCACCTTCCAGCAGGTTGAAGCAGGAACGCCCCCGCCACTTTCGTAGCGGGGGCGCCCCTCACGGCCTGACGGTTTCCTGCTCAGCGTCACGCATCATGGGCCGCGCCGTTGCCGCCGCCCTTCGACGCCGGCACCCGGCAACGCAGCTCCGTCTCCGCCTCCAACGCCAGCAGGTTCTCCCGCATGGCCTTGGCCCAGCGCGCCCGGGGCTGCTCCATCAGCTTCTCGTTGGCCAGGTCGATGGACTCGCTCAGCTCGTCGTCGGAGAGCTCGGAGGCCGTCTTCCCCTTGTGGGGGCCGAACGCCACCACCACGGCGCTCGGCTTGGGGCGTGGCGCCGCGGGCTCCGGACTGGCGGCGGGCACCGCCTCCAGCGTGGACTCGCGGGGCTGCTTGGGCTGGAGCGGCACATCGATGTTCAGCTGCGCCGCGGCGGCCTGGGGCGCGCGCGGCTCCTGGGGCGCCAGCGGCGGGAAGGACGCCTTGAGGGGACCGGGCTTGGAGCCCAGCACCTCGTAGGGGCCGCTGCCGTGTTCGTCCGAGTGTGACTCGTAGTCCTCGGCGGGCATCTCCTCCCGCACGTAGAGTCCGCCGAAGGCCTCCGGGTACGCCTTGCGCAGGGCGGCCACGCGGGCGCACTTCTCAATCATGGTGGTGGGAATCTTGGACCACAGCGGCGTCTGCTGGACGTAGCCGCTGAAGTCCAACCACACCACCACCGGCAGCTTGTCCTCGCGCACCACACGCGACCAGGCGCCCACCAGCGCGCCCTTTCGCTTGGCGGGGTTGAAGCGGTGCACCACCTCGCCTCGGCCCTGGTCCACGACGATGTCGTCCTCGGCGAACACCGCGCTCGCCTGGATGCCCTTGAAGTCCGGGAAGCGCTCGGCGCGCGCGAGCATTCCGGCCTCGGAGGGTTGGAACTCGTACTTCGTCACCCAGTTGGGCCGCTCGCGGTTGCCAGCGTTCTGCCGGCGCGCCACGCAGAAGGCCTCCTTGAGGAGCGGGTCCAGGCCACTGCGCTTGCACTGCTCGATGAAGAGGGCGAACTCGTCCTCGCTGATGCCGCGAGGGCAGATGGTCCGCTTCACGAGCTCCACGCGCTCCCGTGTCCACCCGGCGTGCTGGCCACCCTGGCCGGCCGCCGTTCCTTCCGCCTTCTGTTGGGGGTTGGCTTCCATCTCTGTCTTCTCCTGCTACGTCCTGCGCGAAAAGGGCGGACGACCTCCGTCCGCCCGCATGGTTGCCGCGGGGTGCTCGGTGCTCTCGAGGTGACTGACCGCGAGCCATCACACGCTCGCCATCCCGCCAGGCTGGGACGAACAGCGTGCTACGGCCATGTTGAACATCGGAGTGGGGCGCTCGCTTCACATGCCTGCGTCGCGCGCCGGGCCCGGCTGAAGGGCATGCGGACCAGCATCGACTCCGGAAAGCACCGGAGACGAGTCGCCACGGACAGGAATGAAGGGGGGCGTGAAAAAACGTTTTGACACAGCAGGCGGCGTTCTGTAGTTACCGCCGCCACCTGGACGCCGCGCAGGCGGCGGACCGGGGCAGTGCCGGGAGCGTAGCTCAATTGGCAGAGCAATGGACTCTTAATCCATAGGTTGTGGGTTCGATTCCCTCCGCTCTCACTGTGAGGCCCCTCCAGAAATGGAGGGGCCTTTTTGTTTTTCCGGCCCCTGCCGTCCCGTGGACGTTTCGCGGTAAGACGGTGCAGTGCACGACGGCGCAACCCGGGCGGGTGGCGAAACTGGTAGACGCGCCAGACTTAGGATCTGGTACCGCAAGGTGTGAGGGTTCGAGTCCCTCCTCGCCCATTTCGCGTTGACCCGTTCGTGCCTATCCCCTAAAGGCGCACGTCCCACTTTTCCGGCACCGCCCGAAACGACTGATTGTCTGGCGGCGGTGGCGAGCGAGGCCCGCATGAAGGTCCAGGTCGAGGAGCTTTCTCCCATTGAGAAGAAGCTCTCCATCGAGGTCGACAATGCCCGCGTGGCGGAGGAGCTTTCCCGCGCGTACTCCAACCTGGGCCGCCAGGTGCGGCTGCCGGGGTTCCGTCAGGGCAAGGTGCCTCGCCGCATCCTGGAGCAGCGCTTCCGTGACCAGGTGGAGGACGAGGTCATCCAGCGCGTGGTGCAGAGCGCGTACGTGGAGGCCATCCGCGAGCACAACGTGGAGGTCGTCGCCACGCCGCAGGTGACCAACTCCGGCCTCAAGCCCAACACCCCGTTCACTTTCGAGGCTCGCGTCGAGGTGAAGCCCAAGGTGGAGGCCAAGGACTACGTCGAGCTGCCGCTGACGAAGTCCGACACCGCCGTCACCGACGAGCAGGTGAACGAGCAGCTGGAGCGCATGCGCCAGTCGATGGCCCGGCTGGAGCCCGTCACCGACCGCGACACCGCCGCCTCCGGCGACTACGCCACCGTGGACTTCGATGCCACCGTGGACGGCCAGCCGTTCGCGGGCAGCAAGGCGGAGGGCATCACCGTGCAGGTGCAGCCCGGTGAGCTGGTGGAGTCCAAGATTGCCGCCCTGGAGGGCGTGAAGGTCGGCGAGTCCAAGGACATCGACTACGCCTTCCCGCAGGATTACCGGGTGGAGGAGGTGCGCGGAAAGACGGCGCGCTTCCACATCACGCTCAAGGGCGTGCAGAAGGAAATCGTCCCCGAGCTGAACGACGACTTCGCCAAGCAGACGGGCGTCGCCCAGTCCATTGACGAGCTGCGCACCAAGCTCCGTGAGGACATGGAGAAGGCGCGCAAGTCCCAGGTGGAGGGTGAGGAGCGCGAGGCGCTGATGAAGGCGCTGCTGGAGCGCAACACCTTCGACGTGCCCCGCGCCATGGTGGAGCGGGCCATGGACTCCATGTTGCGCGGCGCGCTGCAGCAGCTCCAGCGCTCCGGTGTGGACCCCCGCCAGCTGAACCTGGACTTCAACCGGCTGCGCGAGGACATGCGCGAGAAGGCCCTCCAGGAAGTGAAGGGCACGCTGCTCTTCGAGTCCATCGCTCAGAAGGAGGGCATCCAGGCCTCCGACGCGGACGTGGACGCCCGCATCGAGCAGCTCGCCAACGAGGCGGGCCAGCCGGTCGCCGTGGTGCAGAAGTACTTCAAGGGCGCCGACGAGCGGCTCGGGTTGTCTCTCCGACTCCGTGAGGAAAAGACGATTGAATTCCTGAGGAGCCGGGCGAAGTATTCGTAAGGTTCCCTCACCGAGGTCGACATGCCCTTCATGCCCGTTCCCTACGTCATCGAGCAGACCCACCGGGGTGAGCGCTCGTACGACATCTACAGCCGGCTCCTGAAGGACCGCATCGTGATGCTGGGCACGGAGATCGACGATGACGTGGCGAACGTCATCGTCGCCCAGCTGCTGTTCCTGGAGTCGGAAGACCCGGACAAGGACATCAACCTCTACATCAACTCGCCGGGTGGGTCGGTGACGGCGGGCCTCGCCATCTACGACACCATGCAGTACGTGAAGTGTCCGGTGTCCACCATCTGCGTCGGGCAGGCGGCCTCCATGGGGGCCGTCCTCCTGCTCGCCGGTGCCAAGGGCAAGCGTTACGCCCTGCCGTCCAGCCGCATCATGATTCACCAGCCTCTGGGGGGTGTGCGCGGTCAGGCAACGGACATTGAAATCCAGGCGAAGGAAATCCTCCGGATGAAGGCGAAGCTCAACGAGCTCATCGTCAAGCACACCGGACAGTCCATCGAGCGTGTCGAGAAGGACACGGACCGCGACTACTTCATGGGCGCGTCCGAGGCGAAGGCCTACGGCATCATCGATGAGATCCAGAATCCCCGGAAGGTCGTGGGACTGGGCAAGGAAGAGAAGAAGTAGGCGGATTGCCGAGGCTTCGGGGCCTCGGCCGGCAGCCGGAGCCGCGGGAATGCGCCCCCGCGACTCCGGCTTTCTGCTTTCTGCGTCACGGCACAGGTCCTGTTAAGTACCCGGAAGGCGCGTGGACGTTCCGGACGGGGGCTGACTAGATTGGTCCCGAGCCAGGAACGGGGTGGAGTTCGGGGGCGGGGGCCTTTCAGGCGCAGCGAGGGACGAAATGGCGGGCAAGAACGTGGAGAAGCGAGACAACCAGACCCTCTGCTGCTCCTTCTGTGGAAAGTCACAGAAGGAGGTCAAGAAGCTCATCGCGGGGCCGACGGTCTACATCTGCGACGAGTGCATCGGGCTGTGCAACGACATCATCGCGGAGGAGATCGACCGCGAGGAGACGAAGGACACGAAGCTGCGCATCCCCCGGCCCTCCGAAATCAAGGCGGTCCTGGACGAGTACGTGATTGGGCAGGAGCGGGCGAAGAAGACGCTCTCCGTCGCCGTGCACAATCACTACAAGCGCATCGAGTCCAAGGTCGCGATGGAGGACGTGGAGCTCCAGAAGAGCAACATCCTTCTGCTGGGGCCTACGGGTAGCGGCAAGACGCTGCTGGCGCAGACGCTGGCGCGCATCCTCAACGTGCCCTTCACCATCGCCGACGCGACGTGCCTCACCGAGGCCGGCTACGTGGGCGAGGACGTGGAGAACATCATCGTCAACCTGCTGCAGGCCGCCGACCACGACATCGAGCGGGCCCAGCGCGGCATCGTCTACATCGACGAAATCGACAAGATTGCGCGCAAGTCGGAGAACCCCTCCATCACCCGCGACGTCAGCGGCGAGGGCGTTCAGCAGGCGCTGCTCAAGCTCATCGAAGGCACGGTGGCCAATGTTCCGCCCAAGGGTGGCCGCAAGCACCCGCAGCAGGAGTTCCTGCAGGTGGACACCACCAACATCCTCTTCATCTGCGGCGGCGCCTTCGGCGGGCTGGACCAGGTGATTGAGCGCCGCATGGGCGGCCGCAGCCTGGGCTTTGGCGCGGACGTGCAGTCCAAGAAGCAACGCAGCCTCACGGAGCTGCTCAAGCACGTGGAGCCGGAGGACCTGCTGAAGTTCGGCATGATTCCGGAGTTCATCGGCCGCCTGCCCATCATCACCGCGCTGGAGGAGCTGGATGAGGCTGCCCTCATCAACATCCTCAACCAGCCGAAGAACGCGCTCACCAAGCAGTACCGCAAGCTCTTCGAACTGGACGGCGTGACGCTGAAGTTCACCGACGGCGCCCTCAAGGCCATTGCCAACGAGGCCATCCGCCGCAAGGCGGGCGCCCGTGGCCTGCGCTCCATCCTGGAGTCGGCCATGCTGGACGTGATGTACGAAATCCCGTCCCGCAAGACGGCCCGCGAGGTGCTCATCTCCGAGGAAGTGATTCTCAAGAAGAGCGAGCCGGTGGTGCTGCACGCCCAGCCGGAGAAGGAAGCCGCGGAGCCGAAGAAGGAATCCGCCTGACGCCTGGGCCCCTGTCAGGGGGCCCGGTGTCGTCTGGTTGACGAGGCGCGTCACGGAACCACCTGGTGTGGTCCGGGCGCGCCTCTTTCGTCAGGGGAGGGGCCGGGCTTGCGTTGGCCCCGCCACACTTTTTGTGGGACGGCCGGGGGCCTTTCTGTATGTGCTGGGCCCATGAGAAAGCTGCTCGTTCCCGCCCTGATGTCGCTCGCGGCGTGTGCCTCCCAGAAGGAGGCCGCGCGTGATGAGCTGCCCGCGGCAGCCTCCGCGGCCCCCGTAACCGAGGAGTCTCCCCGCATGTCCTACCCGGCGACCCGGGCGGAGCAGGTTGTCGACACGTTGCACGGCGTCCAGGTGGCGGACCCGTACCGCTGGCTCGAGGACGAGAAGGCCCCCGAGGTCCAGACGTGGATGACGGCGCAGAACGCGCACGCCCGCGAAGCGCTGGCGAAGTTCCCCGGCCGTGAGGCCCTGGCCGCGCGCTTCAAGGAGCTGTTCTACACCGACTCCGTCTCCACCCCGTCGCGCCGCAACGGGCGCTTCTTCTACGTCCGCACCCACAAGGACAAGGAGAAGGCCATCCTCTACTGGCGCCAGGGGGAGAGCGGGCCAGAGAAGGTGCTGTTGGATCCGAACGGCTGGAGCAAGGACGGCACCGTGTCCCTGGGGACGTGGGCCGTGTCCTGGGACGGCAAGAAGGTGGCCTTCGCCCAGAAGCCCAACGCCGCGGATGAGGCGGTGCTGCACGTCATCGACGTGGACTCCGGCGAGTGGTCCAAGGTGGACGTCATCGAGGGCGGCAAGTACGCCACGCCCAAGTGGACGCCCGACAGCAAGGGCTTCTATTACGAGTGGCTGCCCACGGACCCGTCCATCAAGGTGGACGAGCGCCCCGGCTACACCACCATCCGCTACCACACGCTGGGCACGGAGCCGTCGAAGGACACCGTGGTGCACGAGCGCACCGGCGACCCGACGACGTTCCTCCAGAGCGACCTGAGCCGCGACGGCAAGTACCTGTTCGTCTACATCCTCCGCGGCTGGAGCGAGAACGACGTCTACTGGAAGCGGCCGGGTGAGAAGGACTTCCGCCTGCTGGTGAAGGGCGCGGGCGCCAAGTACGAGGTGCACGCCTGGAAGGACCGCTTCTACGTCCTCACCGACGAGGGCGCCCCGCGCCAGCGCGTCTTCGAGGTGGATCCGGCGAAGCCGGCCCGCGCGTCGTGGAAGGAGATTGTCCCCGAGGACCCGTCCGCGTCCCTGCTGTCCGTCAGCATCGTCGGCGGGCACCTGTC
This sequence comes from Myxococcus sp. AB056, assembly GCF_006547365.1. Taxonomy (NCBI): domain Bacteria; kingdom Pseudomonadati; phylum Myxococcota; class Myxococcia; order Myxococcales; family Myxococcaceae; genus Myxococcus; species Myxococcus sp. AB056. The sequence goes on from NZ_VHLB01000072.1 coordinate 29,646, forward strand.
GCTGGAGTACCTCAAGGACGCGACGTCCGAGGTGCGCGTGGCCACGCTGAAGGGCAAGCCGGTGCGCACGGTGCAGCTGCCGGGTGTGGGCGCGGCGTCCAACCTGGTGGGCCTGGAGGACCTGGATGACGCCTACTACGTCTTCACGTCCTTCACCACGCCCCGCCAAATCTACAAGACGTCCGTCAGCACCGGGAAGTCGGAGCTCTGGGCCAAGGTGGACGTGCCCATGAACCCGGAGCAGTACCAGGTGGAGCAGGTCTTCTACGCGTCCAAGGACGGGACGAAGGTGCCCATGTTCGTGGTGCACCGCAAGGACCTGAAGCGTGACGGCAACGCGCCCACGCTGCTCTACGGCTACGGCGGCTTCAACGTGAACATGGAGGCCAACTTCCGCTCGAGCATCCTGCCCTGGCTGGACGCGGGCGGCGTGTACGCGGTGGCCAACCTGCGCGGCGGCGGCGAGTACGGCAAGGCCTGGCACGATGCCGGCCGCCTGGACAAGAAGCAGAACGTCTTCGACGACTTCCACGCGGCGGCCGAGTACCTGGTCCAGCAGAAGTACACGCAGCCCAAGCGGCTGGCCATCTACGGTGGCAGCAACGGCGGCCTGCTGGTGGGCGCGGCCATGACGCAGCGGCCGGAGCTGTACGGCGCGGTGGTGTGCGCGGTGCCCCTGCTGGACATGGTGCGCTACCACCTCTTCGGCAGTGGCCGGACCTGGATTCCGGAGTACGGCACGGCGGAGAAGCCCGAGGACTTCAAGACGCTGCACGCCTACTCGCCCTACCACCACGTTCGGCCGGGCGTGCGCTACCCGGCGCTGCTGATGATGGCGGCGGACCACGACGACCGGGTGGACCCCATGCACGCCCGCAAGTTCGTGGCGGCGGTGCAGAACTCGCCCGGAAACCCGGCGACGGCGCTGCTGCGCATCGAGGCCAACGCGGGCCACGGTGGCGCGGATCAGGTGGCCAAGGCCATTGAGTCCAGCGTGGACCTGTACTCGTTCCTGTTCCACGCCCTGGAGGTCCAGGGGGCACAGGGTGGGGTGGCGGCGCAGGGCCGCTGACACCCCAAGCGGACGCCCGAGGGAGCCTCGGGTGTTCCCTTGATGGCAAGACGCCGTTCCCCAATCTTGAGGCGGGGAACGGCGCCGCGAAACGCCGTGTTATAGAACTGCTGCATCCCGTACGAATGCTCGGCGAGCGAGCAGACGGGCAACTCTTCTAGGGGCCTGCAACTCCGAGGGCCCGCAGGTGGCGGATACATGTTCTTCGGACGTGACGACAAGAAGGAAGCCCAGAAGCGGGGTTTGACGGTCCCGCTCTTGCCCCTTCGGGACATCATCGTGTTCCCGCACATGGTGGTGCCGTTGTTCGTCGGCCGGGAGAAGTCCATCGCGGCGTTGAAGGACGCGATGGCGCACAAGGGGCCGGACGACAAGGCCGTCATCCTGCTGGCCGCGCAGAAGAAGGCCAAGACGAACGACCCTACCCCCGACGACATCTTTCACTTCGGTACGCTGGGCCACGTCATCCAGCTCCTCCCGCTGCCCGACGGCACGGTGAAGGTGCTGGTGGAAGGCGTGCGCCGCGCCAAGGTGAAGAAGTTCCACCCCAACGACGCCTTCTTCATGGTCGAGGTGGAGGAGGTGGAGGAGCAGACGGAGAAGACGGTGGAGCTGGAGGCGCTCGTTCGCAGCGTCCACTCCGTCTTCGAGGCCTTCGTCAAGCTCAACAAGCGCATCCCGCCTGAGATGCTGATGCAGGTGGCCAGCATCGACGACCCGGCGCGGCTGGCCGACACCATCGTCGCGCACCTCTCCCTGAAGCTGAATGACAAGCAGGCCCTGCTCGAGACGGAGTCCCCGGCCAAGCGCCTGGAGAAGCTCTACGAGCTGATGCAGGGTGAGATCGAGATTCTCCAGGTGGAGAAGAAGATCCGCACGCGCGTCAAGAAGCAGATGGAGAAGACCCAGAAGGAGTACTACCTGAATGAGCAGATGCAGGCCATTCAGAAGGAGCTGGGTGAGCGCGACGAGTTCAAGAACGAGATTCAGGAGATTGAAGAGAAGCTGAAGAACAAGCGGATGAGCAAGGAGGCCACGCTCAAGGTCAAGAAGGAGCTGAAGAAGCTCCGGATGATGAGCCCGATGAGCGCCGAGGCCACCGTCGTCCGCAACTACATCGACTGGATCATCAGCCTCCCCTGGTACGACGAGACGCAGGACCGTCTGGACGTCACCGAGGCGGAGACGGTGCTCAACGAGGACCACTACGGCTTGAAGAAGCCGAAGGAGCGCATCCTCGAGTACCTGGCCGTGCAGCAGCTGGTGAAGAAGCTCAAGGGCCCCGTGCTGTGCTTCGTCGGCCCTCCGGGCGTCGGCAAGACGTCGCTGGCGCGCTCCATCGCCCGGGCCACCGGCCGCAAGTTCGTGCGCCTGTCGCTGGGCGGCGTGCGGGACGAGGCGGAGATTCGCGGCCACCGGCGCACGTACATCGGCGCGATGCCGGGCAAGCTCATCCAGTCGCTGAAGAAGGCGGGCAGCAACAACCCCGTCTTCCTGCTCGACGAAATCGACAAGATGTCCACGGACTTCCGTGGCGACCCGAGCGCGGCGCTGCTGGAGGTGCTGGACCCCGAGCAGAACCACAACTTCAACGACCACTACCTGGACCTCGACTACGACCTGTCCAAGGTGATGTTCATCTGCACCGCGAACACGATGCACAACATCCCCGGTCCGCTGCAGGACCGCATGGAGGTGATTCGCATCGCGGGGTACACCGAGCCGGAGAAGCTCTCCATCGCGCGGCGCTACCTCATCCCGAAGGAGCAGGAGGCCAACGGGCTGGCAGACCTCAAGGTGGACATCTCCGACCCGGCGCTGCGGACCATCATCCACCGCTACACGCGTGAGTCGGGCGTGCGTTCGCTCGAGCGTGAGATTGGTGGCGTGTTCCGCAAGATTGCCCGCGACGTGCTGAAGAACGGCAAGCGGGACATCGAGGTGGACCGGAAGATGGCCATGAAGTTCCTGGGCACGCCTCGCTACCGCTACGGCGTGGCGGAGCGCGAGGACCAGGTGGGCATCGTCACGGGCCTGGCCTGGACGGAGCTGGGTGGCGAAATCCTCACCACCGAGGCCACGGTGATGCCGGGCAAGGGCAAGCTCATCATCACCGGCAAGCTGGGTGAGGTGATGCAGGAGTCCGCGCAGGCGGCCATGTCCTACGTGCGCAGCCGCGCCGAGCGCTTCGGCATCGACCGCAAGGTGTTCGAGAACTACGACATCCACGTCCACTTGCCGGAGGGCGCGATTCCGAAGGACGGTCCGTCCGCCGGCGTCACCATCTGCACCGCGCTGGTGAGCGCGCTCACCCGCGTGCTCATCCGCCGCGACGTGGCGATGACGGGTGAAATCACCCTGCGCGGACGGGTGCTCCCCATTGGCGGCCTGAAGGAGAAGACGCTGGCCGCGCACCGGGCGGGCATCAAGACGGTCCTCATTCCGAAGGCCAACAAGAAGGACCTGAAGGACATCCCGCTCAAGATTCGCAAGCAGCTGCGCATCGTCCCGGTGGAGTTCGTGGACGACGTGCTGCGCGAGGCGCTGGTGCTGGAGAAGCCGGAGGAGTTCGGCCGCAAGCCGGCGACGACGGACGGCGGCAAGCTGGGTGGCACCACGGAGCTGCCGGCCTCGCCGGCCGTGGCCCCGGCCTAGCGTCAGACAGACAGCACCCGGTGGGCCGCCGCGCCTGCCGGGCCGAGCTGAAGGGAAGCCAGGACGCCGGACGACCAAGGTCGCCGGGTTCCTGGCTTCTCCTTTTCTGGCGCCTGGACCTTCGGGGTAGAAGGGGCCTTGGTGGCTCCGCGCGCTCGACTCCGGTGGTGGTGGTACCTGCTGGCCGTGTGGGCCGCGTCGTGTGGGCCGTGCGGCTTCCAGCCAGAGCCCGGCGTGAAGGTGGTGGTGCCGGCCATGCCCACCACGCTGGATTGGAGTCACTCGGACCCGGACAGCTGGGCGAACTACCCGGTGATGCTGGCCACCCAGCGCGGGCTCACGCAGCTGGGGCCGGACCACGGCGTGGAGCCGGGGCTGGCCGCGCGGTGGGAGCGCGTCACGGATGGGCAGGGGCGGGATGTCTACACGTTCCACCTGCGGCGGGACGTTCGCTGGTCGAATGGCGCGCCGCTGGAGGCGCGTGACTTCGTCGTGGGCTGGCGGCGCGCGCTGCAGGGCCGCGAGCGCGGGGAGATGGCGGACCTGGAAGGGGCCTCCGAGGCGCTGGCGCTCCAGGAGCGAGGCGCGCCGGAGGCCGAGGTTCGCGCCGCGTTGGAGCGCGTGGGCGTGGAGGCCGTGGACGCGCACACGCTTCGGGTGACGCTGGCGCGGCCGCGCAGCTACTTCCTGGCGCGCGTGGCCAATGTGTACCTGTTCTACCCGGCGCCCTCGGCGGACCTGGAGGGGAAGTCGGACGAGGAGGTTCGGGACTACTTCGACCGTCCGCGCGAGGGCCGTCCCCTGGCGCTGGGGCCCTACCGCGTCGAGCGGTGGGACCGCGCGGGGGAGCGGGTGCGGCTGGTCCACAACCCGGCGTCGGCCTTTCCTCCGCGGATGGCAGAAGGGGAGACGCCCGTTCCGGTCATCACGCTGATGAAGTCGGAAATCGGCCCGGCGCTGTACGAGCGGGAGCGGGTGGACTTCGTCTTCGTGGACAGCGCCGCGGCGCTGCGCATCCACCGGCCGGACGACTTGCGCCGCGAGTCGTTGCTGTCCACGTACTTCCTGGCCTTCAACACGGAGAAGGCGCCGCTGGACAGGCCCGAGGTGCGGCGCGCGCTGTCCCGGGCGCTGGACCGCGAGGCACTGCTAGCGGGGCTGCTGCCCGCGGCGCGGCCGTCCCATGTGTTGCTGCCACCGGAGCTGCCAGGGGCCGCGACGCCGGAGCAGGCCGCGCGGCTGCCACGCTACGCGCCGGAGCAGGCTCGGGCGGAGCTGGCGGGTGTGGCGGGGCTGGAGCGGCCGTTGCGGCTCGTCTACCGGTCGGGGGATGGATTCGTTCCCGAGGTGGCCATCGCGGAGCGGGTGGCCGCGCAGCTCGCGCGCGTGGGTGTGCGGGTGGTGCTGGAGGCGCGCTCGGATTTCTCGGCGGAGATTGCCCGACGCTCCGCGCAGGGGCCTCGCACGTACGACTTGTACCTGAGGCGCCTGGGGGCGGATTACGCGCACCCGAATACGTTCTTCACGCTGTTCGAGCGTGAGGGCAATCACCAGACGGGGTGGGAGACACAGGCGGGCGGCGAGCCCCTGGCGCGCTTCGAGCGGCTGCTGGAGGCGGGGGACAGCGCGCCGGATGAGGCGACTGCCCAAGCGTCATATGTCCAGGCTCAGGAGGTGCTCGTGGGGGAACAGGCCGTGATTGCGCCACTGTACCACCCGGACCGTTATTACCGCGCGCGCTCGCGGCTTCGCGGGCTGGACGTGGACCCCTTCAACTTCCTGGCGCTGCGCGCGCTTCGCCTGGGGGCGGCGTCGGATGCGCCCCGGGCGGAGGAGTCGCCGTGAGCAACAGCGGCATTCATAGCGGCTTGGGGGACATGCGTGCTTCGCGCGTGGCTCGTGGCGTCGTCCTGCGCTCAAGAGGCGGGCCATGAGGGCCATCGCCCAACGACTGTTGCGGCAGGTGGTCCTGGTGCCTGTCGTGGCCGTGGCGTCGTACTTCCTCATGGCCTCGCTTCCGCTGACCACGGAGACGGACGCGAAGCGGCAGGTGTCGCGTGAGCTCGCGGCCTCGTACCGGAGGGACTTGGGCATCGGCGAGCCGCTGGGCTTCCTGCGCCCGTGGGAGAAGCTCTTTCGCGGCGAGCGTCTGGGCACGAGCGCCCAGGGCATCACCGGCGATGAGCTGCTGACGAAGCTGTCTGGCAGCGTAGGCGTGGGCTTGATGGCGCTGCCACTCGCGCTGACGTGGGCCCTGGGCTTTGCCTTGCTTCGGACCCGGTGGAGGAAAGGCCGGTGGGCCGCGCTCGGTGATGTGGTGCCCGCCGTGGCATTCGGCACGCCCGTCTTCATCCCCGCGCTGCTGCTCGCGCCCGGCGTGGTGGAGCGTGGGCACCTGCTGCCGGAGCTGTGCGCGGCGCTGGTGACGTCCATCTGGCCCGGCATCTTCCTGGGCACGCTCGTGGGCGACTCGCTGGAGGCGGAGTTGTCGCGCGACTACGTGCGCACCGCGCTGGGCAAGGGCTTGTCGCGCGCCGCCGTGCTGCGCCGTCACGTCCTGCCCAACGTGTGGCCCGCGATGCTGGACGCCGTGGGGCCGGTGGCCACGTCGTTGCTCGCCGGTTCCTTCGCCGCGGAGCGCGTCCTGGGCCTGCCGTACTTCGGCCAGCTCTACGTCCTCGCCGTGCTCAACAAGCAGGTGGCCGTCGTCGTCGTCGCCACCACCACCTTCGCGACCCTGCTCGTCATCGTGAGCCTCGCGGTGGAGGTGCTGCGCTACGCCGTGGACCCGCGCTCCCGGGAGGCCTCGGCATGAGCCGCGTTCCCGTGCGCGCCCGCGTCGGCCTGGTGCTCCTGGTGGGACTGGGCCTGCTCAGCCTCGTGGCGGGGCGGCTCTTCCCGGAGGCCCTGGCCAGCACCTGTCCGCTGGGCATGGACCCCACGCGCCCGGACCGCACCGTCTGCGAGCTCGCCTTTGGCGGGCTCTGGGTCTCCCTCGCAGTGGGGCTCGCCGCGGGCGCGCTCTCCACGTTCATCGGACTCGCCGTGGCCGCCGTGGCGCGGCTGTCCGGCGGCGCGGTGGAGCAGACGCTGCTGCGCGCCGTGGACGCCGTCTTCGCCCTGCCGGACGTGCTGGTGGTGATGGTGCTCCAACTCGCGGGGCAGTCGCTCTCCGACGCGGGCGCGGGCGGCGGCCTGGGCCCCTTCGGTCTGATGGTCGTCTCGCTGGCCCTGGTGGGCTGGGCGGGGCCCGCGCGCATGTTCCGCAACCGCCTGGCGACGCTCGAATCCCAGGAGTATGTGGCCGCGTCCCGGGCGCTCGGCGGAGGCGGCCTGCACCTGCTGCGCGTCCACCTGTGGCCCGCGCTTCGACCCTTCGCGCTCGCGGTGTTCCTGTCGCGGCTCCCCGCCGCCATCCTCACCGAGTCCACCGTGAGCTTCTTCGGCATCGCCCGGATGGAGCCCATGTCCCTGGGCCGCTACCTGGGCACCAGCTACGCGGCCCTCATCTACGAGGGCGGCGGCCGGGTGGTGCTGCCCGCCTGGGCGCTGCTCGTGCTGCTGGTGCTCGGTGCCTCGCTCGCCTCCCAGGCGCTCTCCGGGCCCTCTCGCCGGGTGACCTGACGAGCGCTGGAGTTGGGGCCCCCGCCCCGGTGCGACGTGGAATTCCCAACGTTGGGGAAGGCGTTGTCCACACACGGAAACCTTTTGCCCACATTGGTGCCTCCATGTCCCTGACGCCTAGCGAAGAGCTTGCCACCTTCACCGAACTCGACAGCCGCGAGCGCGAGGAGCGCACGGACTTGCTCAAGCTGGAGCCCGCGCGCGCCGCGGTGCTCGTCGTCGAGGATGATCCATCCCACCGCGAAATCCTCGTGGAGATGCTGGCGGGCTGGGGCTACGAGCCCCTGCCCGTGGGCAGCGCCGAGGAGGCTGAATTCGCCGTGCGCAACAAGCGCATGGACGCCGCCATCGTCGACGTCTTCCTGCCCGGTCGCAGCGGCGCCACGCTGATGTCGCGGCTGCGCGAGCGCTTCCCCCAGTCCGTCCTCATCGGCGTCAGCGCCCTGAGCGACGCGGCCATGGCGCGCAAGTGCAAGGGCCTGGGCGCGGACCTCTTCATCGGCAAACCCCTGGATCCCCAGCGGCTGGCCGAGGCCCTCCAGTCCAGGCATACGAGCTGGCACTGATGCCCCCTCTGGCCAGGGGCGCCGGGGCGGGTTCCGGTTGCGCCATCCGCGTGAACGGTTGATGCTCCTGGGGTGAAGAACCTCGCTCCTGGCTTGCTGCTGGCCATGCCCCAGCTCGGCGACCCGAATTTCCACCGCTCGGTCGTCTTGATGCTGGAGCACTCGGAGACGGGCTCCATGGGGCTCGTCATCAACCGGGGGGCCCCCCTGACGCTCGGTGAGCTGGCGCGCGGGCAGAACCTGGGCATCGCCGCCGGGCGGAAGGAACATTCCGTCTACCTGGGCGGCCCGGTGGAGCCCCAGCGGGGCTTCGTCCTCCACGACGACACGGAGCAGCGGGAGAAGCACTCGGTGCTGCCCGGCCTGTTCCTGAGCGTGACGCTGGACGCGCTGGGCCCGCTCCTGACCAATCCGAACCCGCGCCTGCGCTTCTGCCTGGGGTATGCGGGCTGGGGCCCACGCCAGCTGGAGAGCGAGATTGCCGCCGGCTCCTGGCTCTTCACCGAGGCCACCGCGGAGGCGGTGCTTGGCCACGAGCCGTCGAAATTGTGGGATACGACGCTGCGTGGCATGGGGGTGGACCCCGCCATGCTGGTGATGGGAAGGGGAATGAACTGATGCTCGACGCCGAATTCATCCGGGCCCGCATCCTGGAGGCCCTGCCGGGCTCCGAGGTGGAGGTGCGGGACTACACCGGGACGGGAGACCACTACGAGGCCCGGGTGGTGAGCCCCGACTTCGCTGGGAAAGCCATGGTGCAGCAGCACCAGCTCGTCTACGCGCCACTCCAGCAGTGGCTGAAGAGCGGCGAGCTGCATGCGCTCGCGCTAAAGACCTATTCTCCCGAGCAGTGGAAGAAGCTCGGGACTCGCTAGAAGGAGCGGTACCCATGACGCCTGAACTCAAGGCCCGGTTGGAGCAGGAGACCCGGTCGCACAAGATTGTGCTCTTCATGAAGGGCAACGCCCTCTTCCCCCAGTGCGGCTTCTCCGCGCGGGCGCTGCAGCTGCTGCAGCCCCTGGGGCAGGTCCACACGGTGGACGTGCTCGCGGATCCGGAGATTCGCCAGGGCATCAAGGACTTCACCAACTGGCCCACCATCCCCCAGATTTTCATCAACGGGCAGTTCGTCGGCGGCTCCGACATCCTGATGGAGCTGGCCGAGCGCGGTGAGCTGGCCGACCTGGTCGCGGGCAAGAGCCCGGCCTAGCGGAGGACGGGGCCTCGGGGTGTGACGGGCGAGGGGAGACCGATTCCCCTCGCTGCGGCTAGGATGGAAGGCCGCCGCCCCGAGGAACCTCCGTGGTCACTGCTACCCGTCACAACACGCCCGAGAATCCGGACGAAGCCTCCGCCGAGGTGCCCAACGCGGGCCCCGCCGTCGAGGCGAACGTCCCCATCGCAGAGAACCACGCAGCCGTCGCCCTGACGGACACCGTGTTGCCGGCCCAGGCGCCGGGCGTGGTGGTGGACCCGGACGACCTGGTCGACACGGCGAAGACGCCCACCCTCATGGACAAGGTGCAGCAGTTCCGCGCCCGCCATGAGAAGTGGGAGATGGCCGTCTTCTTCTTCGGCGGCTTCATCTACGACGTCCTCACCATCAGCCGCATCGATGACACGCTGACGCTGGCGCAGAACTTCGGCTACCTGCTGGTCCTCACGGGACTGCTGCTGCTGGAGCAGCGCTACCCGGACGGCGTCGAGCCGCCGAAGTTCCTGCAGAAGGTCTGGCGCTGGCGCGAGGACGGCATCCACTTCCTCTTCGGAAGCCTGCTCAGCGCGTTCATGCTGCTGCTCTTCAAGAGCACGTCGGGCGCGCTGCCCTACCTGTTCGTGGTGGGCCTCTTCGCCCTGCTGGCAGCCAACGAGTTGCCCCTGTTCCGCAGGCTGGGGCCCATCATGCGCATGGTGCTGCTCAGCCTGTGCGTGACGATGTACTTCGTCTGCCTGCTCCCGGTGGTGCTGGGGCGCATGGGCTTCTGGGTCTTCCTGCTGGCCGTCGTCATGGGCTGCGCGAGCATCTTCGGGGTGATGCGCCTCATCCGGCGCTGGCGGCCGGACAACCGGTACCTGCTGCGCAACGTGGCCATCCCTGGCTTCGGCGTGCAGGCCGCGCTGCTGGGGCTGTACCTGGTGGGCGTGATTCCGCCGCTGCCCGTGGCCGTGCAGTTCGCGGGCATCTACCACCAGGTGGAGCGGGTGAGCCCGGGCATCTACCACCTGTCCTCGGTGGACTCCGGCGCCTGGTACAAGCCGTGGACGTGGGGCGGGCCGGACTTCCTGATGCAGCCGGGGGACAAGCCCTACTACTTCTTCCGCATCTTCGCGCCGAAGCACTTCCAGTCGTACAAGGTCCGCGTGCGCTGGTACTTCGACGACCCGCAGAAGGGCTGGACGACGTACGGCAACGGCTTCATGGCCACCGTCAGCAGCAACGGCACGGACGGCGGCTACCGTTTCTACGCGACGACGTCCAACCTGAAGCCCGGCAAGTGGCGCGTGGTGCTGGAGACGGAGGCCGGGCACGAAATCCACCGTCTCAACTTCACCGCCGGGCCGGATGCGAACCCCGGGCCCCGCGTCTTCGACGTCGCCGTGTCCACGCTCAAGGACGTGAAGCCCCTGGCGCTGTCGGAGTGGCAGGAGCGGGCCGCGGCCGCGGCGGCGAAACCCGCCACCGCCGCGCCGAAGCCGAAGTAGCGCGCCGGGCCTACTTCTTCTTGCCCTTCCGGGCGGCCTTGTCCGCCGCCCAGAGGGACTTCATCCACGCCTCCACGTCCTTCGCCTTGCGGGGGATGTCGGCGGAGAGGACCTTGCAGCCGCGCGCGGTGACGACGACGTCGTCCTCGATGCGCACGCCGATGCCCCGGTAGCGCTTGGGCACGGTGAGGTCGTCCATCTGGAAGTAGAGGCCGGGCTCCACCGTCAGCACCATGCCGGCCTGGAGCTTCCCGTACTTGTAGGTCTCCTGCCGCGCCTGGGCGCAGTCGTGCACGTCCAGGCCCAGCATGTGGCTGACGTTGTGGAGCGAGTAGCGCTTGTAGAACTGGTGCTCGTCCTTGAGCGCCTCTTCGGCGTCCTCGAGGATGCCCAGGGCCTCCAGGCCCTCCGCGAGCACGCGCATGGCCGCGCGGTTGGGCTCCATGAAGTCGTTGCCCGGCTTCACCTCGGCGAAGGCCGCGTCCTGCGCCTCCAGCACCAGCTCGTAGATTTCGCGCTGCTCCTTGGAGAACTTCCCGGAGATGGGCAGGGTGCGGGTGATGTCCGCGGTGTAGAGCGTCTGGCCCTCCACGCCCGCGTCCAGCAGCAGCAGGTCGCCGGGAACGAGCGGCCCGTCATTGTGGTGCCAGTGCAGGATGCACGCATGGGCGCCGGAGGCGGCGATGGTGCGGTAGCCCACATCGTTGCCTTCCACTCGGGCGCGGAGGTTGAAGATGCCCTCCACGTAGCGCTCCGTCTTCGCCGTCTTCAGGCCGCGGATGACGTCCTCGAAGCCGCGGTGCGTGGAGTCGATGGACGTCTGGAGTTCACGCAGCTCCTGCGCGTCCTTGAGCAGCCGCATCTCCGACAGCGCCTGGGCCAGCCCCTTGTCCTTGTTCTTCTCCGCCGGCTCCGGCACGGCGCCGTCCACCTTGGGCGACAGGCCGCGCAGCAAGCGCGTGGGACGGCTCGCCGCGCCGCTGAGGCCGGAGAGGAAGTCCGGCAGCTCGTTGAGGCTCCGGGCCTGGTCCACGCCGTAGCGGGCCTGGCTCTCCTTCACGCCCAGGCGAGGGCCTTCCCACAGCTCCCCCTTCACGCGGTCGGTGAAGAACGTGGCGTCGGTGCGGCCCGGGTTCGGCTCCACGAAGAGCACGTCGGTGTGGCCCCCCTTCTCCTTGGGCTGGAGGACGAGGACGCAGTCCGGCTCCAGGTTGCCGGTGAGGTAGTAGAAGTCGCTGCCCGGCCGGAAACGGAAGTTGGTGTCGTTGGCGCGCACCTTCTCGTGGCCGGTGGGAATGATGAGCGTCTCGCCGGGGAACAGCTTGGAGAGCGCCCGGCGGCGGGCCTTGAAGGCCTCTGCCTGCTTGATTTTCGGGGGCAGCTTCTTCGCGCGCGGCTTCCACGACTTCATCATGAAGTCGAGCAGGGCCGGCGGCGGCACCGTGTCGTGCGTGGCGGGCTTCGCGGGCGCTGCCGCGGGGGCCTGCTCCTCGGAGGTGACAATCGGCTGTTGCTCGCCCAGGGCGGGCTGAGCGGCGGCGGAAGAACGGGTCGTGGCCATGGACAACTCTTCACCCGACCACGGCGCGCCTTCAAGTCAGAGTTGTCGCGGACGGTGCCGCAATGTCCTCCCGAAGAAGCGCCACCTGCCCCAGGAGGACGGGCACGGCCGTCTCCACGCGAAGAATGCGGGGCCCCAACGAAAACGGGTGGAAACCATGGGCTTCCAGGAGGTCGGCCTCGAAGGGCACCCAGCCGCCGTCCGGGCCAATGGCCAGTACGACGCGTTGGGCCAGACCGACGCCCAGCGCTCGGAGCGACTGCCTCGCGGGCGGGTGGGGGAGCAGGCGGAGCGTCTGGGGGCCGAAGAAGGCGTCGAGCTCGTCTTCGACGAAGGGACGGAAGCGCTCTCGGACCAGCACCTCTGGGAGGCGTGTGTCCCGGGCCTGCTCCAGTCCCTGGATGAGCAGCTCCTGGACGAAGGCGGGGTCCAGCACCTTGGAGTCGAAGTAGCTCTTCTCCACGCGCGCCGCGTTGAGCAGGACGATGCGGTCCACGCCCAGCGAGGCCACCGCGGGCAGCACCTTCTTCAGCGCCTTGGGGCGGGGGATGGCCAGCAGCAGGTCGATGCCCGCGCGCGGGGGCGGAGGCTCGGTGAGGGTGACGCGCAGGTGCAGCACGCCAGCGCTGTTCTCCAGCACCTCGCCGGTGCCGGTGAGGCCTCCCAGGTGTCCTACGCGAAGGGACTCGCCGGGCTCGGCGCGCAGCACCTCGCGGGCGTGCTGGGCCCGCCGTCCGGTGAGGCGCGCGGTGCCGTCGGGCAGGAAGTCTTCGTCCAGGAGGAGCAGCAGGTTCACCGGGCCTCTGTACTCCGTCGCCTGGAGGCTTGGGGAATCTTCGGCCCAGGGGGGGCGGTGCCCGGCCGCCGTTGCCCCGGGGAAGCCGGCCCCCGGGCACCCAGCCTGCCCGGCCCTCCCGTGGTGGGACTTGCCCCTGCTCGGAGCGTGCCGTAAAGGCGATGGCCGTGCGTAACCTCTGCCTGCGTTGCCGCCGTCCCGAGAGCGCGTGTTATTGCGCGCAACTGCCGCCCCGGTTGGAGACTCGCACGCGCGTCGTGTTCCTCCAGCACCCGCGCGAGAGCCGCGTGGCCATTGGCACCGCGCGCATGGCGCACCTGTCGTTGAGCAACTCCGAGCTGCATGAGGGCGTGGACTTCACCGGCCACCGGCGAATCGAGGAGCTGGCCGCGCAGCGGGACTCCGTCGCGGTGCTCTTCCCGGGTGAGGACGCCATCACGGTGGAGGAGGCGCGGCTGAATCCTCCCAAGACGCTCATCGTCGTGGACGGCACTTGGCCGCAGGCGAAGAAGGTCGTGTCGCGCAACCCGGTGCTGGCCGGGCTGCCGCGCATCGGCTTCGTGCCGCGCCGGCCCAGCAACTATCGCATCCGCGCGGAGCCCGCGGACCACTGCGTGTCCACCATCGAGGCGGTGGTGGAGATGCTGGGCATCCTGGAAGGGGACCCCGCGCGCTTCGACACGATGCTGCGGGCCTTCGAGTACATGGTGGATACGCAGTTGGAACGGCAATCCACGCGCACCTCACCCAATCGGCGCCGCATCTACTTCGGGCCGTGGCGTCCACCGCTGGAGCTGCGCGCGCTGGCGGAGCGCTTCGAGAAGCTCGTCGTCTTCTACGGCGAGGCGAACGCGCACCCCGCGGGCGGCGAGGATATTCCCACCGAGCTGGTGCACGCGGTGGCGTGCCGTCCGGCCACCGGCGAGCGCTTCGAGGCCATCATCGCGCCGGAGCAGCCCCTGGCCTACAGCACGCCGCTGCACGTGGAGTTGTCGGAGGACATCCTCCGCGCGGGCGAGCCCCGGGCCGAGGCGATGAAGCGCTTCGAGGCCTTCCTCCGCCCCGATGACGAGCTGGCGGTGTGGACCACGTTCGCGCTGGACCTGCTGTGGGCGGGCGGCATCACCCGGCGTCCGGCGAGCAGCGTGCGCCTGGCCACCGCGCGCGCGCTGAAGGGCAAGGCGGGCGGCGTGGAGCAGGCGATGACGCTGTTGCAGGGGCCGGAGTTGCCGCAGTGGGCCCCGGGCCGCGCGGGCCGGCGCATCCGCGCGCTGGAGTCCGTGGTGCGCGAGCTGGTGGCTCGCGGCAACGCCACCGAGCCGCCTCAGAAGCTGCCTCGCACGGGCAGCTGAGGCCGAGGCCCGTTCCCGTCCGCGCTGTGCGTCGCGGGCGGGCACATGGGGCCGTCATCTCCCGCCCGCCTCAGGGCAGCAGTCCCGTCTTGGCCTCCTTGGCGTAGCGCCCTCGCGGGAAGTCGTTGAGGTACTGGCGGTATTCGTCCTTGGCCCGGTGCGATTCGAGCTTCTCCTCGAAGCACCGCGCGCGCAGGTAGCGCGCCTGCTCGCGGTGGGACGCCCTTGGGCTGCGCTGGGCAATCTCGTCCAGGCCTACCAGGAAGCTCTCGCACTTGCGCGAGTTCACCTTGAGCCGGGCGTAGCCCAGGAATCGCTCGTCGGCGTCCTTGGACATCAGCGCCATGGGAATCAACGGCTCGCGCTGCTTCGGTGATTGCTTCGCCACGGCCTCCGGAGGCGGCTGGGGCTCCGTCGCGGGCGGCCTGGGGACGTTCACCGACGGCACGGGGTAGGGCGCGAACTCGTGGTTCGGGTCCACGGGGGCCGGGGG